>CAJANQ010000601.1 GCA_903941145.1 uncultured Actinomycetes bacterium | reverse complement strand
GTCCAAGGAGGGGCTCTTCCGGATCCCCGTCGCTGGTCAGATGATGTCGATGGCCGGCGACATCAAGGTCGTCCGCGGCGACAAGGACAGCGCCAAGAAGGCCATGGCCGAGTGCGCCGTGTGGATCGACCGTGACGTCTCGGTGATGGTGTTCCCGGAAGGCACCCGCGTGGTGAAGGGCGAGCTCGGACCGTTCAAGGACGGTGCGTTCCGGCTTGCCGTCGAGACCGGGACGCCGATCCTGCCGATGGTCCTGTGGGGGACCAAGGACGCGATGCTCAAGAAGGACTGGCGGTTCGGCCACGCCCACGCAGAGGTGCGGGTGCTGGAGCCGGTCCCGGTGGACGGACTCACCCTCGACGACGTCGAGGACCTGAAGACGCGTGTCCGGGACCTGATGGTCCGCGAGCTGGCGAACCGCTGAGGGTCCGGCCGGGTCCACCGCCGCGTCCTCCTCACGGAGGCGGGGGGTGTTGAACCGGTTCGCCTTGAGCCCGGTCTTGTCCTCGTAGAAGGCCCGGATCTGGTCCATGTCGGCGGTGACGTCGTCGGTGGTCGTGATGACCGGGCCGAAGCCGCCGGTGCGGGAGGCCTTGTCGACGAACGCGCACACGATCGGCACGCCGGCCTGCTGGGCGATCCGGTAGAAGCCGGACTTCCAGTACTCGACGGCGGTGCGGGTGCCCTCGGCGGGGACCACCAGCACGAGGCGGTCGTGCTTGGAGAACTCGGCGGCCAGGTCGCCGACCAGGCCCTGGGCGCTGGCTCGCTCGACGGCGATGCCTCCCATCCACCGGAAGACCGGACCGGCCGGGCCCTTGAACATCTGCGACTTGCCGAGCCACTTGATGTCGACGTCGGACACCGCCGCCATGGCCATGGTCACCGGGAAGTCCCAGTTGCTGGTGTGCGGCGCCGCGATCATCACGCACTTGTCGGGCAGCTCGTGGGCGGGCCGCACCGTCGTCCACCGGTAGAGGAAGAGGTAGATGCGGGCGATCAGTTTTCGCATGGCCGCACCCTACGGGCTGCCTGCGCCCGGGTCAGAACGGGTCAACCGGCAGCCAGCCGGTAGATGCCCTTGTCCAGGCTGAGCACGTAGAGCTCCCCGCTGGGGCCGGTCCCCAGCCCGACGACCGTCGAGACCTCGGTCCCGGGGACAGCGGTGGCCTCCTTCGGCGCCGTGGCGTCGAGCGTCCGGAGACCACCGGCGCAGTAGTCGCTGAACACGTACTGGCCGGCCAGTGCCGGCAGTTCCGTGCCGCGGTAGACGATGCCGCCGGTGACCGAGCACCCGTCGTCGCCGTGCTCGTACGTGTGTACGGGCTCGGTGAGGGGCCCTGGGTCGCCGTCGGCAGGGTCGGCGCCGCCGAAGTCGGTCGTCCCCTCTCGAAGGTCCCACCCCAGGTTGGCGCCCTTGCCCCCGCCGTCGGCGGCCCGGAGGACGTTGACCTCCTCGAACTTGTTCTGGCCCACGTCCCCGATCCACAGGTCGCCGTTGGCAGTGTCGAACGAGAACCGCCAGGGGTTGCGCACGCCCCGCAGCCAGATGCGGGCGTCGGCGTCGTCACGGCCGATGAACGGGTTGTCGGTCGGCACCGCCTTCCTGGTGTCGATCCGGAGGATCTTGCCGAGCGGCTCGAACAGGTCCTGGGCGCGGCCGTCCGGGTCGCCGGCCGCACCGCCGTCGCCGAGACCCACGTACAGGAACTTGTCGGGGCCGAACGCGATGTGGCCCCCGTTGTGGTTGGCGAACGGCTGGTCGACCACCAGCAGCTCACGTCGGCTCTCGGGGTCCGCGGTCGGCGCGGTGGCCGT
>CAJANQ010000600.1 GCA_903941145.1 uncultured Actinomycetes bacterium | reverse complement strand
GTCGTGGCTCGTGCCGACGCCCTGCCGTTCCGCACCGCGTCCTTCCACGTGGTCGTGAGCGGTGACTCAGGGGTGCCCCCGGAGCGCAAGGACCTGTGGTGGTCCGAGGCGGGCCGGGTCACCCGCGCCGGTGGTGCGGTGCTGTTGCTGGGCGACGCGGTCGGGGCGCCCGAGGACGCCACGGTGTTCCCGTCCGAGGACGGCGCCACCGCCACGGCGATCGTCCGCCGCAACCTGGCCTGAGTGGCCGTCCAATGGCCCGGCCGCGGCTGACCGACGACCAGCGCGCCCTGCTCGCGTGGGGCCGCCTGCACCTGCGTGACCTGCCGTGGCGCGACACCCGCGACCCGTGGCACGTGCTGGTCGCCGAGGTGATGCTGCAGCAGACCCAGGCCGACCGTGTCGTGCCGCGTTGGACCGAGTTCTGCGGTCGCTGGCCGACGCCGGCCTCGTTCGCTGCCGCCCCTGTGGCCGACGTGCTGGCCGCGTGGCAGGGGATGGGCTACCCGCGGCGCGCGCTCAACCTGCACCGGGCCGCGGCGCAGGTCGTCGAGCGGCACGGCGGCCAGCTGCCTGCCGACCTGGACGCGCTCCTGGCCCTGCCGGGCGTGGGGCCCTACACGGCGCGGGCCGTGCTGGCGTTCGCGTTCGAGGCCGACGCCGCGGTGGTCGACACCAACGTCGGCCGCGTCCTGGCCCGGCGGGCGGGGGAGCGGCTCACTCCGTCCGGCGCGCAGCGGGCCGCCGACGAGTGGTTGCCGAACGGGCGGGCGTGGGTATGGAACCAGACGGTGCTCGACCTGGGTGCCACGGTGTGCCGTCCGGTGCCCGACTGTGAGCGGTGCCCCGTCGCCGAGGGGTGCGCGTGGCGGGGTGGGTCGGCCCACCCGGGCAACGGCGAGGACCCGGCTGCGGGGTCGGCGGGCGTGTCACGGCGTCAGTCCAAGTTCGACGGGTCGCTGCGCCAGGCCCGGGGTGCGGTCATGGCCGCGCTGGCCGACGGGCCGGTGCGGGTCGCGACGCTGCAGGTCCCGGGCGGCTACGACGTGGCCCCGGTGGTGGCGTCGCTCGAGTCCGACGGGCTGGTGCACACGACCGGCCGCGGCCGGTCGCAGACGCTGCAACTCGGACCGTCGCCGGTCTGAGCGGTCGGCGGTCCGAGTTCGAGCTGCCGCGGCTACTCGGCCAGGAACCCCAGGACGAGCGCGTTGACCTCGTCGGGCTGCTCGAGCTGCAAGAAGTGGCCGGCTCCCTCAACCATCACGGCGCGGCTGCCGGGCACGGTCAGGTAGTCGCCGGACGTGGCGGCGAGGGCCGGGGACATGCAGCCGTCGGTGGTGCCGTGCAGGTAGAGCAGCGGGACCTCGGGCAGGCCGAGCGTCGCGTTCTGGTGCGCCTCGAGCGCGGGGTCCTGCAGTTCGAACTGCAGGGTCTGGCGGTAGGCGCCGAGCGCGCCGGCCAGGTGCTCGGGCGTGGCCATGCAGTCGACGAACCGGGCGAAGTCCTGGGCGCCGTCGTACCCGGGCGACCAGTCCTCCCACAGTCGACGGACGAACTCGTAGTCGTTGAGCGGCACGGCCATGTCGGCCAGCGGGGAGAGCTGGAAGAACATGTAGAAGCTGAGCTTGAGCTGGTCGTAGGAGAAAAACGCCTGCGCCGTGACCGGGCCGGGCGGGACCGCCGCGGCGACGGCCTTGCGCCAGCGGCCGGGCTCGGTGCCCGCCCCGGCGTAGACGCCCATGGCGCCCCAGTCGTGGCCGATCAGGACGGCGTCCTCGCCGGCGCCGAACGCCTCGTGGAGCGCGTTGGCGTCCTGGCCCAGCACGCCGGCCTGGTAACGGCCGTCGGCGGCGACCGAGGTCGGGGCGTACCCGCGGTTGAACGGTGCGACGGCCCGGTAGCCGGCGGCGGCGAGCTCCGGGAGGAGATGGCGCCAGGTCCACGCCGAGTCGGGATAGCCGTGCAGGCAGAGGGCGAGCGGCCCGTCGGCCGGGCCGTCGGCCAGGTAGGCGAAGTCGATGCCGTTGGCGCTGATGCGGCCCTGTTCGAAGTCCGGGTTCTCGGTCATGGCGCGGACCCTACCGGCCGTCGGTGGCGGGGGAGTGCGCCCGTGCTTGCGGCGCGATCGCTCAATGATGGTTGACATACCTGCTCCGGTCCGCGAGGCTCCCGGCGTGACCTCGACCGACCTTGCTCGCCGCGCCGCCCGCCACGCCGCGCTGGGCGACCCGGTGCGGCTCGCCGTGGTCGAGGAGCTCGT
>CAJANQ010000599.1 GCA_903941145.1 uncultured Actinomycetes bacterium | reverse complement strand
TGTACTGCTTCTCACCCAGCCGCACGACGGACTTGTCGGCCTTGGGGGAGAACGTCGGGTCGCCGATGCCCCAGTAGGACACGCCGGCCTGGTTGTAGCTGGTGTCGTCCAGCACGATGGCGCCGTTGCGCTTCAGGTCGTTCTGGGTGGCCATCGAGTCGTGGTTGCCGCGGGTCCACACGTAGGGGACGTCGACGTCCTTGGGCCCGCCGACGATGTTGCCGACCGCGCCGCCCCAGTCGGCGTCGTCGCCCACGTTGACGACGGTGTCCACGTCGAAGGCGTCGGCCAGGTTGGCGGCGAAGCCGAGCGAGGACGGGTTCAGGTGGATGTCGCTGACGAGGAGGATCCGGACGGTGGAGTCCCGGGTGTCCTTGTCGCTCCCGACAGCGCCCAGGTAGAAGCCGGCCAGGCTCTTGGCGGTCTCGCCGATGTCGGTGGTCTGGCTGTCCTTGGCGTCGACCGCCTCACGCACGCGGGCCACGCCCTCGCACGCCAGGCCGATGGCCCCGGTGCATCCCGGGTCGGCGGTCTGGAGGTCGAACGACTTCCACGAGGCGTAGATGACGCCGCCGAGTACGAGAACCGGGGCGACCGCGCCGATGGCGACGGCCGACCAGCGTCGACGGACCAGACCGGCCAGGAGTGCGCCGCTGCCCGCTGCGACGAGCAGGATCGTGCCGCCGGCGAACCCGAGCGCCTTCGGTGCCGCGTCCTGGATCTCCTTGCTCGACGGGAGCTTGCCGGTGCGCACGGCCTTGCGAGCGGCCGTCGACTCGAAGTCGTCGATGCTGGCCCGGAAGCGCAGCGGGGCGTCGTGGGTGTCGAACTTCACGGCCCCGAGCGGGGACAGGTCCACGACCGACTCGCCGTTGGTGGCGGGCGCGATGCTGATGCCGAGGCGGAGCGCCCCGACGTCGGCCCGCACCGGGCCCCACGCCGCCAGCCCGACGCCAGCGCCGACGATGCCGAGCAGCGCGGCGAGCAGGAACCCGGCGATGCCGCGGCCGACCCGCTGACCGCGGCTCGGGCCGTCGGGGGTCGGCGCCGTGTCGGCGGCCTCGGTAGCGGGCTCGTCGGTCACGGGCTGGTCCGGGGTCGGTTCGTCGTGCTCGCTCATGGGGTCACCGTCTCGACGTCGACGCCGGCCGGGCCGACGGTCATCAGGTTCACGAGGGGGGTCTCACCGGTGGTCGGGTTGACCGCGACCGTGACCGTCTGGAGGTTGTTCCTGGTCGACTCCGGTACGACGATCGCCGGAGTGACCTTGCCGCGGGACCGCATCGACCGGCCCAGGCGGAACGACGTCACGCCGGCGTCCTCGGGGAGTTCCATGCCGTCGGGCACGACGAGGACCGAGGTGCCGTCGGGGACGGTGCGGGGCCGGGCTGGGTCGAGGACCGAGATCCGCAGCTGGCCGATCTTGAAGACCGAGCCAGGCACCTCTTCGGTGAGCGTGATCTGCTGCGTGAGCCGGGCGGGGGTCACGGCCGTGACGCCGTCGGTGCCGACCACGATCGCGATGGCCTCCATGCCGGCGTCGGTCAGGACCCACGGGTTGATGGCGCTGGTGGGCCCGTCCAGGTAGATGACGGCCGCGACCACGGCCTGGTCCTTGGTGAGGCTGGCGAAGGTCCTGAGCGAGTTGGGGTCGACCGAGGGCGCCCCGATCGGCAGCGGCGGGACGGTGGTCGACGTGGTGGTCGTGGTCTCGCCGGCCAGGCTGGTGGTGGTCTCGGCGGTCTCGTCGCCGTTCTCCTCGGACACCACGACGTCGGTGTCGGAGTCGACCTGGTCGGCCTCGAGCGGTGCGACGCGCAGGCTGATCGTGGCGACCCGCTGCGTGCCCTTGATGGCCTGCAGCGTGCGGGCCGTGCCGACGTACCCCTTGTAGATGCCCTGCAGGTTGCGGATGGTTCGGGCGAAGTACTCCTGCGCCTCGGTGTTGTCCTTGGACTCGACCTGGTTGACCAGCTCTGGGGCCAGCTCGAGCAGGCCCCTGCGCTCGGGGTCCTTCCAGGCGGTGCCGTCGTTGGTGGCGGCGGTGAGCGCGAGCGCCGTGACCGACACGACCAGCCCCACGCCGCCGGCGAGCAGCACCAGGTTGCGGGTCCGCATGACGAGCAGCACCAGCAGGACCGC
>CAJANQ010000598.1 GCA_903941145.1 uncultured Actinomycetes bacterium | reverse complement strand
TCAACTTCGAGGCGCTGAACCTGCCGCCCTCGCACCCGGCCCGCTCGCTCTGGGACACGCTCTACCTCGACCCGGCCGGTCTCGAGGGTGTGGTGGCCGAGCAGCTCCTGCTCCGCACGCACACCTCGCCGGTACAGGCCCGCACCATGCTCTCGGCAGTGCGAGACGGCTGGGGCCCGCCGATCTACGTGGTGTGCCCCGGTCGCGTGTACCGGCGCGACACGGCCGACGCGACGCACCTGCCCGTGTTCCACCAGATCGAGGGCCTGGTCATCGACCGGGGCATCACGATGGGCGACCTGTCAGGAACGATCGAGACCTTCACGAAGGCCTACTTCGGCGCCGACCTGACCAGTCGCATGCGGCCCTCGTACTTCCCGTTCACCGAGCCGTCCGCCGAGTTCGACATCTCCGGTCCGGACGGTGAGTGGCTGGAGCTCGGCGGCTGCGGGATGGTGCACCCCAACGTCCTCCGCTCGTGCGGCCTCGACCCCGAGGAGTGGAGCGGGTTCGCGTTCGGGTTCGGCATCGACCGTCTGGCCAAGGTCCGGCACCACGTCGAGGACCTCCGCGACTTCATCACCAACGACCAGCGATTCCTGGAGCAGTTCTGATGCGCGTCCTCCTGTCCTGGCTCCGGGAGTTCGCACCCCTCGAGGGCACCTCTGACGAGATTGCCGAGCAGCTCACCGACCTGGGCCTGCCGGTCGAGGAGCAGTTCGAGATGGGCGCCCACCTCGACGGTGTGGTGGTGGCCAAGGTCCTCGAGGTGCGCCCGCACCCCGACGCCGACAAGATCCGCCTGGTCGACGTCGACGCCGGCGACGGCATGCCGCTCCAGATCTGCTGCGGTGCGGGGAACTTTGCCGCCGGCGACCTGGTGCCGCTGGCCACCGTCGGCACGGTCATGCCCAACGGCATGGAGATCGCGGCCCGCAAAATGCGCGGGCAGGAGTCCAACGGGATGCTCTGCTCGGCCCGCGAGCTGGAGCTGGGCGACGACCACGAAGGCCTGCTGATCCTCCCGGTCGACCTGGTGCCGGGCACGGGCCTGCGCGAGGCGCTCGACCTGCGCCAGGACACCGTCTACGACCTCGACGTCCTGCCCAACCGGCCCGATGCCCTCTGCATGCTCGGGGTGGCCCGTGACCTGGCGGCCCGTCAGGGCGTGCCGCTCCTGGTGCCCGACGTCGTGCCGTCGGTGGTCCCCGGCGGCCCCGAGGTCGCCGTCGAGCTCATCGATCCCGAACTCTGCGGACAGTTCCTCGTCCGCGTGGTCTCGGGCCTGCAGCTGGGACCGTCGCCGCGGTGGATGGCACAGCGGCTCGTCGCTGCCGGCATGCGTCCCATCAACAACGTGGTCGACGTCTCCAACTACGTGATGCTCGAGCTGGGCCAGCCCAACCACACCTATGACCTGGCCAAGGTGCCGGGCGGCGCCCTGAAGGTCCGCTCGGCCCGTGAGGGCGAGACGCTCGTGACGCTCGACGGCGTCGAGCGCACGCTCACGGCTGCCGACGGCGTCATCACCGGCGCCGACGACGTCGCCGTCGGTCTGGCCGGCGTGATGGGCGGAGCCTCCACCGAGATCTCTGAGACCACGGTCGACGTGGCCGTTGAGCTGGCGTGGTGGGACCCGGAGCGGATCGCTGCCACCGCCGCCAGGCTCAACCTGCACTCCGAGGCGTCGCTCCGCTTCAAGCGTGGCGTCGACCCGGCGGTGGCCCGCCTCGCGGCCGACCGCATCTGCTCGCTCCTCGCCGAGGTGGCGGGCGCCACCGTCCACGACGTCGAGACGTTCGAACAGGGCAACCTTCCCGTGCCCGCCACGGTCGCCGTCCGGCCGGACCGTGTGAACGCAGTGCTGGGCACCGCGCTCTCGTCCGACGAGATCGTCGGTCTGCTCGAACCCATGGGGTTCGAGTGCTCGCCCGGCGCGGACGCACTCTCGGTCCAGGTCCCGACCTGGCGGCCCGACACCACCATCGAGATCGACGTCGCCGAAGAGGTCGCCCGCCAGTTCGGGTTCAGCCGGATCGTCAAGACCGTGCCCGGTTCGCCCCACACCGGTGAGCTGTCCGTCCGCCAGCACGCCCGCCGCCGCGTCCGCCGCGCCCTCGAGGGTGCGGGGCTCAGCGAGGCCATGCCGCTGCCGTTCCTGGCCCCTGGCGACCTCGAGCGCTGTGGCCTGCCCGCCGGCGGCCTGGTGATCGCCAACCCGCTGGCCGCCGAGGAGTCCGTGCTGCGGACGTCGCTGCGTCCCGGCCTGCTCGGCGCCGTCGCCCACAACGCGCGTCACCGCATCTCCGGCGTCCGTCTCTTCGAGGTCGGCCGCACGTTCGAGGTCGGCGCTGGCGGCGTCCTGACCGACGTGGACGTCTCCGCCAGGGCCGGCACCGTGCTGTCGGGCGAGGCCGAGCACCTGGGAGTGGCGCTCGCCGGCCTCGAGGCCCCTGCGGCCGTCGAGCTGCTCGAGGTCGTGCTGGCCGCCGCCCAGGTCGGGCCGCTCGGGCTGCGCGCTGCGTCGGTCCCCGGACTTCACCCGTCCCGCTCGGCCGTGGTCGAGGTCGCCGGTGTCGAAGTCGGTGAGGTCGGCGAGGTCGACCCAGAGGTCCTCGCGGCACTCGGGATCGAGGAGCGCGTCGCGTGGCTCGACCTCGACCTGTCGGTGCTGCTCTCGCTGCCGACGCTGGATCGGCTCGCCCGGCCCGTGAGCCGGTTCCCGTCCAGCGACTTCGACCTGGCGTTCGTGCTCGACGAACAGACCCCGGCCGCCGTGGTGCACGCCACCATTGCCGGCGCCGGCGGCGAGCTGCTGCAGCGCTGCGACCTCTTCGACGTGTTCCGTTCCGGCTCGCTGGGGGAGGGTCGGCGCAGCCTGGCGTTCCGGCTCCGGCTGCAGGCGTTGGACCGCACGCTGACCGACGACGAGGTGGCCGGGGTTCGGACCACGGTCATCGACGCGGTCGTGTCGACGCACGGCGCCGAGCTCCGGGGCTGACACAGCCCCGGCCCGACTCGATACGCAAGATTCTGCAAATTGTTGCAAGTTCCTGCGGCCATGCGGCTAGGGTGACCGGATGATCCCCGTCGGCATCGTGGGTGGGTCCGGGTTCACCGGGGCCGAGCTCCTGCGTCTCTGCGCCTCCCACCCCGAGTTCTCCGTCCAGTTCGCCACCGGCGACTCGCAGGCCGGCGCCCTGGTCGCCGACCTCTACCCGAGCCTGGCCGCGGCCTACCGGGGCACCCAGTTCGTGCCGTGGGACCCGGCGTTGCTCGACGGCGTGGAGGTGCTGTTCGTGGCGCTCCCGCACGGCAAGAGCCAGGAGCTCATGGACTCGGTCCTCGGGCGGGTGAAGGTCGTCGTCGACCTCGGTGCTGACTTCCGGCTTCCCGACCCCGCCGTCTACGAGACCTGGTACCACGAGCCGCACACCCGCCCCGACCTGCTGGACCAGTTCGTGTACGGGCTCCCCGAGCTCTACCGGGACCAGATCCGGGGGGCTGCTGCAGTGGCCAACCCCGGCTGCTACCCGACTGCGGCGTCGCTCGCGCTGGCGCCGCTCGTCCGGGCCGGGCTGGTGGAGCCGGCCGGTCTCGTGGTGGACGCGGTGTCCGGCGTCTCTGGCGCTGGTCGTCCCCCCAAGCCGAACACCACGTTCTGCGCCGTGGACGAGGACGTCACCGCCTACGGGTTGCTGGACCACCGTCACACGCCCGAGATGGAGATGAACACCGGCGGGTCCGTGCTGTTCACCCCGCACCTGGTCCCCATGAACCGGGGCATCCTGGCCACCTGCTACGGCCGGCCCGCGTCGACGTCGGCCACGACCGACGACGTGCTCGCGGTGTTGGCGGACTTCTACGAGGACGAGCCCTTCGTGGTCGTCTCGGAGCGGTCGCCGTCGACCAAGGCCACGCTCGGCTCGAACTCGGTCCACCTGACCGCCCGGGTCGACGCCCGGACGGGCACGGTCGTGGCCATCGCTGCGCTCGACAACCTGTGCAAGGGCGCCTCGGGCGCAGCGGTCCAGAACGCCAACCTGGCCCTCGGCCTCGACGAGACCGCTGGCCTCCCACTTGTCGGGACGTATCCATGACCTCCTTCGACCCCCGAACCGACCCGCAGACCGCCGTCGAGGTACTGCTCCAGGCCCTGCCGTACATCGAGCGGTTCCGGGGCTCGGTCGTCGTCGTGAAGTTCGGCGGCAACGCCATGGTGGACCCCGACCTGTTCGCCCGGTTCGCCGAGGACGTCGTGCTCATGCACCGGGTGGGCATGAAGCCGGTCGTCGTGCACGGCGGTGGCCCGCAGATCGGTGAGTGGCTCGCCCGGATGGGCAAGGAGTCCGAGTTCGTCGACGGTCGTCGCGTGACCGACGCCGAGACGCTCGAGGTCGCCAAGATGGTGCTGATCGGCAAGGTGAACTCCGACGTCGTGACCGCGCTCAACCGGTTCGGGCCGGTCGCGCTCGGGCTGTCGGGCACCGACGCCCAGCTGCTCACCGCCGAGGCCCACGATCCCGAGCTGGGTTTTGTCGGCCAGGTGACGGGCGTGGACACCACGCTCATCGAGCGGACCCTGGCCATGGACCTGGTCCCGGTCATCGCCACGATCGGCGCCGACGCCGCCGGCCAGGCCTACAACATCAACGCCGACGACGTGGCCGCGTCCGTGGCCGAGGCCCTCGGTGCCGAGAAGCTCATCATGCTGACCGACGTTCCCGGGCTGCTCGCCGACGTCGACGACCCCGGCTCGCTGATCCAGCGGGTCGGCACCTCGGAGGTTCAGGCCCTTGTTGCCGACGGCACCATCGCCGGCGGGATGGTCCCCAAGATGCTCGGCTGCGCGCAGGCGATCAGCAACGGCGTCGGGTCGGTGCACCTGATCGACGGCCGGGTGCCCCACGCGCTGCTGCTGGAGCTCTTCACCGACGCCGGCGTGGGCACGATGGTCCACCAGGACGGGCCGGCCGCATGACCACCCACCGCGACGCCATGGAGGCGCCCGCCGAGCTGGTGCGCTGCCCGATGATGCCGACCTACGGCCCGCCGTCGGTCGAGTTCGTGCGCGGCGAGGGCTCGTGGCTCTGGGACCTGCAGGGCACGAAGTACCTCGACCTGCTGTCTGGCCTGGCCGTGACGTCGCTCGGCCATGCCCACCCGGAGGTGGCCGACGCAGTGGCCGCCCAGGCGCAGACGCTGCTGCACGTGTCCAACCTGTTCGGGACCGAGCACCAGGCGCCGGTCGCCGGCACGCTCGACCGGCTGCTCGGCGGCGGGGGACAGGTCTTCTTCTGCAACTCCGGCGCCGAGGCCAACGAGGCCGCCATCAAGCTCGCCCGCAAGTGGGCCGGCGCCCCGGCCGGCAAGTACCAGGTCGTCTCGGCGCTCGGCAGCTTCCACGGCCGGACGCTCGCCACGCTCCACGCCACGGGCCAGCCCGCCAAGCACGAGCCGTTCCAGCCGCTGCCCGAAGGGTTCCGCCACGTGCCGTGGGCCGACGTCGACGCGCTCGATGCCGCGCTCGACGGCACTGTCGCGGCGGTCCTCCTCGAGGCCGTGCAGGGCGAGGGTGGGGTGAACCCGGCCACGGCCGAGTACTTCGCCGCGGTGCGCCAGCTCTGTACCGAGCGGGACGTCCTGTTCATGGTCGACGAGGTGCAGACCGGACTGGGACGCTGCGGCTCGTGGTTCGCCCACCAGCAGCTGGGGGTCCGTCCCGACGTGGTCACGATGGCCAAGGCGCTCGGCAACGGCGTCCCGATCGGCGCCTGCTGGGCCGACGCGTCGGTCGCTGCAGCGTTCGAGCCGGGCGACCACGCCACGACCTATGGCGGCCAGCCGCTCGCCACTGCCGCCGCCCGTGCCGTGCTCGCCGTCATGGAGCGTGAGGACGTGCCCGCCCGAGCCGTCGCCGCGGGTGCCCGGTTCCGGGCCGGCCTTGAGGTCCTGCCGGCCGTCACCGGCGTCCGGGGCCTCGGGCTGCTCCTCGCCGTCGAGCTCTCGCCCGAGTTCCTGGCGCTCAGGCCGTCCAAGGTCGTGGCCGACGCGCTGCTGGAAGAGGGTGTCGTGGTCAACGCCGTGACGCCGACCGCGCTGCGGCTCGCTCCCAGCCTCCTCATCACCGACGACGAGGTCGACGAGGGCGTGTCGCGCATTGCCGCGGTCCTCGAGGCACTCGCCCCCCACGCCGCACCAGGCAGCGACCAGGAGACCACCTGATGACCCGAAACCTGATCGAGGTCGACGACCTCACCGGGCCCGAGCTGCTCTCGGTCCTCGACCACGCCGAGCGGACGCCGCCCCCGAAGGTCCTCGCCGACCAGGGCGCCGTGCTGCTCTTCGAGAAGCCGTCGGCCCGCACACGCAGCTCCATGGAACTGGCCGTCACCCAGCTTGGCGGCCACCCCGTCACACTCCGCCACGAAGAGGTCGGCATCGACTCTCGCGAGTCGGCCGAGGACCTGGCCCGGCTGTTCTCCGGCTACGGACGGTTCATCGGCGCCCGTGTGTTCGAGCACGACAAGGTCGAGCGGCTGGCCGCCGCCGCGTCGGTGCCCGTGGTCAACCTGCTCTCCGACGAGGCGCACCCGGTGCAGACGCTCGCCGACCTGCTCACGGTGCGCCAGGAGTTCGGCCACCTTGACGGCCTCACGGTCACCTACGTCGGTGATGCCAACAACGTCGCGCGCTCGCTGGGCATCGGCTGTGGCCTCGTCGGCGCGAGGTTCCGGGTGTCACACCCCCAGGGCTACGGGTTCGTGGCAGCGGACGAGGCCCGGATCCTGGCGGCGGGAACCGACTTCGAGACGGTCGACGACCCGGCCGTGGCCGTCGCCGGCGCTCACGTCGTCTACACCGACGCGTGGTACTCCATGGGCCAGGAGGCCGAGCAGCGGGAGCGTCGGGAGCGGTTCGCCGCCTGGCAGGTCAACGAGGAGCTCATGGCGGCCGCCGACCCCTCGGCGATCTTCCTGCACTGTCTGCCGGCCCACCGGGGCGACGAGGCCACCGACGGCGTCCTCGACGGGCCGCAGAGCCGCATCTGGCCGCAGGCCCACAACCGGCTCCACAGTGCCCGCGGCCTGCTCCTCTGGCTCTTCGCCGACGAGGTCGGCTGATGGGGGCGAAGCAGCAGCGGCAGCATCGCATCGCCGGTCTCCTCGAGGAGCACCGGGTCACCAACCAGGCCCAGCTCGTCGACCTGCTCGCCGGCGCGGGTGTCAAGGTCAACGGCTCCACGGTCTCCCGCGACCTCGAGGAGCTCGGAGCCATCAAGATCAGGATCCCCGGCGGCGAGACGGCCTACGCGATCCCAGAGATGCCGGCCGAGCAGGTCGCGCCGGAGGACCATCTCCGGCGGGTGCTCGGCGACTGGGTCGTCGAGGTCGAGCGCAGCGGCGACCTGGTCGTCCTCCGGACCCCTCCCGGCTCGGCCCACGTCGTGGCCTCGGCACTCGACCGCACAGGCGTCGACGGCGTGGTGGGTACTGTCGCCGGCGACGACACGCTGCTGGTCGTGGCGCACGAACGCCTCGGTGCCAAGGTGGCCCAGCACGTCAAGGACCTCGCCGGCCTCGGCTGACCGGCACGGGCGCACGGCTGCGAACGACACCCCCAGAACAACCCCCCCCCAGAACGAACACAGAAGGAACGGAGACTCAGATGGCGCAGAAGGTGGTGCTGGCCTACTCGGGCGGCCTCGACACGTCGGTGGCAGTGCGGTGGATGATCGAGAACCTCGGGGTCGAGGTGATCTGTCTGTCGGCCGACGTCGGCCAGGAGGGCACCCTCGAGGGGAACGAGGAGAAGGCGCTCGGCGCCGGCGCCTCGGTCTACGAGCAGCTCGACCTGCGCGAGGAGTTCGCACGTGACTACCTGGCCCCGGTGATCCGGGCGAACGCCATGTACGAGGGCAAGTACCCGCTCGTGTCCGCGCTGTCCCGGCCGCTCATCGTCAAGCACCAGGTCGCCCTGGCCCGGAAGTACGGCGCGGACGGCATCGCCCACGGCTGCACGGGCAAGGGCAACGACCAGGTGCGGTTCGAGGTGTCGTCCATGGCCCTCGCCCCGGACCTGGAGCTCATCGCCCCCGTGCGCAACTGGGGCTTCACGCGTGAGGACTCCATCGAGTACGCCGCACTCCACAACATCCCGGTGGCGGCGACCAAGGAGAAGATGTACTCCATCGACGACAACCTCTGGGGCCGTGCCATCGAGTGCGGCGAGATGGAGGACCCCTGGGCCGAGCCGCCCGCAGGCGTCTGGAAGATGACGCAGCAGACGGCGACGGAGCCACGCGAGGTCACCATCGGGTTCACCCAGGGGGTCCCCGTGAGCGTCGACGGCGTCGCCATGCCGCTGCACGAGATCGTCGTGACGATGAACCACATCGTCGGCGCCTACGGCTGGGGCCGGCTCGACATGGTCGAGAACCGGCGGGTCGGCATCAAGAGCCGCGAGAC
>CAJANQ010000597.1 GCA_903941145.1 uncultured Actinomycetes bacterium | reverse complement strand
TGGTAGTGCTCCTTCCGTCACCCGTTCTGAGTCGCCCGGTCCGAGATGGGGCTGTGTCCCCTGGAAGTCCCGCCGCCGAGGTTGAGGGGATCCTCAGGTCCGGCCGGAGGTACCCGGCTCGCCACCAGGCCCTCCCCCTCTAGGAGTCCCGCAGCCCGAGATGGCGCCACTACCCTCCGTCCCGGCACCGAGGGGGACTCACGTGAGCGACATTTCGAAGGGCCCGGACTGGTGGCAGGCCTCGAACGGCAAGTGGTACGCGCCCGAGCTGCACCCTGACTATCAGCCGCCTGTGACACCGGAGCCAGAGCCGCCGGCGCCTGCTCCCCCGTCGCAGCCCGACTCGCCCGGCCTCCGCCCGGGCTGGTGGCAGGCCTCGGACGGCAACTGGTACCCGCCCGAGCGCCACCCGGACTACCGGCCGCCGAGCATCTTGGACAGCCCGACGTCGGAGTATCCGCCGATCGAGCCCACTGCGCCCTCGACGCCAGCCGCGCCGCCGGCCTGGACCCCGGCTCCGACTCCAGCGGCACAACCACCGGTTCAGCAGGCCCCCGGGTACCCACCGGCCCAGCCCGGCTACCCGCCCGCCCAGCCCGGCTACCCGCCGGTGCCCGGAGCGGCCCAGCCGCCATACCCAGCCCAGCCGTACCCGACTCAGCCGGGCCAGCCACCCGCGCCCTACGGCATGCCGCCCGCCGCGCCGTACGTCGGCGGAGCCCCGACCTCCGGACAGAACACCTGGCTCAGCACGGTCGCCATGGTGTGCGGGGCAATGTCGTTCTGCATCTGCGCGCCGGTGTTCGGCACGGCCGGGATCATCATGGGGGCGGTCGCCATGAAGAACGGCGAGCCCCGCGGCAAGCCGGCGCTCATCGTGAGCCTCGTCGGCCTGGTCCTCGGCCTGTTCGTGTTCGTGTACTTCCTGTCCAGCGGCGGCGCCCAGTTCGGCTGAGCCGACGAACCGCCCCAACGCCCGTCCAACACTCCGTCACCCTTCTCGGGACGCTCCGCGCCAGCTCTGACGATGGGGATTGGTCCCCATCATTGGGTCGGGCCCCCTCAGACGCAGGGCCGTACCCTGAACCCCCTACCGCCGGGGCCTCGGCACGAGGGGAGAGTTGACGTGGGCAGTGCCCGGCACAGCCAGAGTCACCTCACCGTGTCGTTCCTCGACGCCGAGCGTGAGGTGCCCGCCGGGTCCGAGCTGGTCTTCGGCCGGGGCGCCGACCTCGACATCGACGGCAACCTGATGCTCCACCGTGCCACTGGCCGGTTCGTGCAGCGGGACAACGTCTGGTGGCTCGAGAACCTGGGCAGCCGGATCGAGCTCACCGTGACCGGCAACGGCAACCGCTGGAGCGCGGTCCTGCCGCCCGGGACGCGGGCCGCACTGGCCACTCCTCGCTCGACCGTTCGGTTCTCGGCCGGTCCGGCCCGTTACGAGCTCGGCGTCGTGTGCGACGTTCCTCCCGGCCCCTCCCCCGCCCAGGTCGAGTCGCTCGAGACGACCATCGACCCTGGCGCGGTGCAGCTGGGCCCGGAGCACCGGGCGCTCCTGGCGATGCTGGCGAGCCGCCGGCTCCTCGGCAACGACGCAGTCCGCGACCTGCCGACCAACCAGGAGGTCGCCGACCAACTGGGCTGGACGCTCAAGAAGGTGAACCGGAAGATCGACTGGATCTGCACCCAGTTCACGGCGCACGGCGTGGCCGGCCTCAAGGACCCCGGCACACGTGCCAACGAGCGTCGACGCCACCTGGTCGACCACGTCCTGGCGACCGGACAGATCACCGTGGCCGACCTGCCGCCCGGCGCGTCGAACGGGACCGTCCAGCCCAAGGCACGAAGGTGACCACCCCGTCCGAACCGGTGCCGACCCTCCCGCCCCGCTTTGCCGACGCGTCGTTCGTCGCCAAGGGCGGGACGTCGACCGTCTACCGGGCCAGGACCACCGACGACGCCCGCATCGTGGCGGTCAAGGTGTTCCACACCGACGGCAAGCGGTTCTCCCAAGAGGTCGAGGCCGCGGCGCGGCTCGTCCATGTCGACGGGGTCGTCCAGGTGCTCGACGCCGGGCGGCTCGACGACGGGCGCCGGTTCCTGGTCACCGACTTCTTTGCCCTTGGCACCGTGGCCGACCAGCTCGAGAGCGGCCGGCAGTTCACCGTCGACGAGGCGTGCGACCTCGGCACGCAGCTCGCCACCACGCTCGCCGAGGTCCACCGGTGCGACGTGGTGCACGGCGACGTCAAGCCGTCGAACGTGCTCATCGAC
>CAJANQ010000596.1 GCA_903941145.1 uncultured Actinomycetes bacterium | reverse complement strand
TCGTACGGCGGGTCGTCGCTCGTCGCCAACTACGTGCTGCTCGCGCTGCTGGTCCGGATCTCAGCCACCGTGGACCAGCGCCCGCCCCGGCCGGTGTCTGGATGAGGGCGGTGCGGCGGTGAACAAGCGCGTCCGCACGCTCGGCGTCGTGATCATGTGCCTCTACGCGGCGCTGTTCGTGAAGCTCAACCTGGTCCAGGTGTTCCAGGCGGAGTCGCTGAACGACCGTCCCGACAACACGCGTTCCCTGCAGCGGGACTTCAACCGGCCCCGCGGCGACATCGTCACCTCGGACGGCGCGGTGGTCGCGACCTCCGAGGCCCGCCGGGCGGCGCTGCGGTACCAGCGGGTGTACCCGAAGGCCGAGCTGTACGCGCACACCACCGGGTTCTTCTCGTTCACCCTCGGGTCGGCCGGCGTCGAGCGGACCTACAACGACGAGCTGTCCGGCCGGACCCCGTCGCTGCGGCTCCGCGAGCTCACCGGGCTGTTCCAGGAGGACTCCAGCGCCGGGACGGTCGTGCTCACCCTCCAGGACAAGGTGCAGTCCGTGGCCCGCCAGGCGCTCGCCGGCCGCACCGGGTCGGTCGTCGCGGTAGACCCCCGCGACGGTTCCGTGCTGGCCATGTACTCCAACCCCACCTACGACCCGAACGCCGTGTCGAACAACGATGCCGCCGCGGCGCGCCGGACGAAGGACCTGCTCGACGCCTCGCCCGAGAAGCCGCTGCTGGCCCGCTCGTACCAGGACCGGTTCTTCCCGGGCTCCACGTTCAAGATCGTGACGGCGGCCGCCGGCCTGACCTCGGGCAAGGTCACCGAGACCGCGCCCAGCTACCCGGTCGTCACCAGCTACACCCCGCCGCTCACGACCCGGCCGATCCGCAACTTCGGCAACAAGCCATGCGGCGGGACCCTGTTCGTGATCTTCGACCGGTCGTGCAACTCGTCGTTCGCGCAGATGGCATCCGAGCAGCTCGGCCCGGAACCGATGGTGGCCGCGGCCCGTTCCGCAGGGTTCGACAAGGTCCCGCCGATCGACCTGACCCGCCCCGTGGCGTCGACCTACCCGACCGACTTCGGCCCCGTGGTGCGGACCAGCCCGGACGGGGTGCCGATCCACGCCGACACGCCCCGGCTCGCACAGACCGCGATCGGCCAGAACGACGTGGCGGCGACGCCGTTGCAGATGGCGCTCGTCGCGGCGGGCGTGGCCAACGGCGGCAGCGTGATGCGGCCCCATGTCATGGCCGAGGTGCGGGCGGCCGACGGCGCAGTCGTCGACAAGTACGCCGCCGGCGAGTGGACCCGGTTCGTCACGCCCGAGGTGGCCGACGTCCTCCGCCGGGCGATGCTCTCGGACGTGGCCCAGGGCACTGCGACCGGGCTCCAGCTGTCCGGCGCCGACGTCGGGGCCAAGACCGGCACGGCGCAGCTCGGGACCGAGCCCCCGACCTCGCACGCCTGGATGGTCGCGTTCGCCGGTCCGACAGGCCAGCCCGCCTCGGTGGCGGTCGCCGTGCTCATCGAGCGGGTCCCCGGGGCGAGCGACCAGACCGGCGGCCGAGTGGCCGGACCGGTGGCACGAGCCGTCATCCAGGCTGCGCTCGGCCGGTCCTGACACGGCCGGCGAGCACCCGCTGGCTGCACGTCCAAAGGGCGCGTGCATGACGCACCGGGCCGGGGTGCGCCCTCTACTCTGAGTCCGGTATGGCCGACGACGAACCGCGGGTGCTCGGCAACCGCTACGAGATCACCAAGGCGATCGCGCGCGGCGGCATGGCGCGGGTGTACCTGGCCCGTGACCGCTCGCTCGACCGTCCTGTCGCCGTCAAGGAGCTCGTTCCGGAGTTCGCCGCCGACGAGTCGTTCGTCGAGCGCTTCCGCCGTGAGGCGCAGGCCGCCGCCAACCTGACGCACCCCAACATCGTCGGCGTCTACGACTGGGGCACCCAGGACAACACGTACTTCATCATCATGGAGTACGTCGACGGTCCGGTCCTCTCCAAGGTCCTCCGCGACGAGGGTCCGCTCCACCCGCGCCGTGCTGCCGAGCTCGCGTCCGAGGTCGCCGCCGCGCTCGGGTTCGCCCACTCGCGTGGCGTGGTCCACCGCGACGTGAAGCCGGGCAACGTGATCCTCACCTCGTCCGGCCAGGCCAAGGTGACCGACTTCGGCATCGCCCGAGCCATGTCGGCGCCCGAGGAGAACCTCACGCAGGCCGGCTCGGTCATGGGGACGGCCACGTACTTCTCGCCCGAACAGGCACAGGGTCTGCAGGTCGACCAGCGGTCCGACCTCTACTCGCTCGGCGTGGTGCTGTTCGAGATGGTGACCGGCCGCACGCCGTTCACCGGCGAGACGCCCCTGGCGATCGCCTACAAGCACGTCCAGGACCAGCCACCGGCCCCCTCGACCCTGGTGTCGGGCCTCCCGGCCGGTCTCGAGGCCGTGATCATGAAGCTCCTGCGGAAGCGGCCCGAGGACCGCTACGCGAACGCCGAGGATCTGCGCGCCGACCTGCGCCGGTTCCTCAACGGCCAGGCCACGCTCGCCGAGCAGGAGCGGGCCGCTGCAGTGGGCACGCCCACCTCGGCGGTGGCCGCCACCGGTGCTGCAGTCGCCGCGGCGGAACCCGCGCCGGTGGCCGAGCCCGACCCCGAGCCGGTCGATGAGGAGCAGTCCCGCACCGGCATGTACCTGGGCATCCTGGTCGTGCTGCTCGTGATCCTGGCGGGCGTGCTGTTCTGGTTCGCGCGCAGCCTGGGAGACGGCGGCAAGGTGCAGGTCCCGGCCGTCATCGGGCTGACCAAGGACGAGGCGACCTCCCAGCTCAACGAGCTCGGCTTCAAGGTGCTGGCCACCGAGGAGCCCAGCGACACGATCGAGGCCGGCCGGGTCCTGTCGCAGAACCCCGGTCCCGGTTCCAAGACCGACAAGGCAGCGACGGTCAAGATCGCGGTGTCCACCGGTGTCGAGAAGATCGACGTGCCGGACGTGGTCGGCAAGACCCAGGAGGAAGCGGTCAACGCACTCACTGCCGCCGGTCTGAAGACCAAGGTCACCACCGCCGAGGACCCCAACGCCGCCGAGGGCACGGTCGCCACCCAGCAGCCTGGCGCCGGCGAGAAGGTCCTGAAGGACGCCGAGATCACCATCACGGTCTCGAAGGGCAAGGGCGAGGAGATCGTCCCTGACGTCGAGGGGCAGGCGCTGGCCGCGGCGCAGCAGGCGCTGCAGGACGCAGGCTTCCGCAGCGGCGTCCCCAAGAAGGTGGCCAGCAGCACCGTGCCTGCCGGCGACGTGATCTCGACGGACCCGGCCGGCGGCAGCTCGGTGAAGAAGGGCAGCGTGGTGACCATCACGGTCTCTACCGGCGTACAGCAGGTGACGGTCCCGTCGGTGATCGGCCAGCAGGAGGCCACGGCCACCAACTCGCTGAGCGCCAAGGGCTTCGACGTGAACGTGGTGACGACCCCGGTCACCGCCGCGAGCGGCAAGGTCGGTCGGGTCACGGCCCAGACCCCTGCCGGCGGCGGGACGGCGGCGTCCGGCTCGACGGTGACGATCACCGTGGGGATCGCGGCGACGACCACCACGGACTCGACCACGACCACTACGACGTCGACCCCGTAGGGCGCCGTGCGTCGGGCCCGCACCGCCGTGCCGCTCGTCGCGGTGGCGCTGGTCGTCCTTGCGGCGGTCGGCCTGCTCGGCTTCTCCGAGTCGCTCAACCCGATCGACGTCCTGCTGCGCCGAGGTCCGCTCGTTCCGATGCCTGACGTCGTCGGGCGCACGCGTCCACGCGCCGCGGCCGACCTGACCACGAAGGGCCTGGTCCCGAAGTTCGTCGAGGAGTACAGCCTGACGGTCCCCAAGGGGGCGGTCGCGTCGACCCGGCCCGCGGCGGGGACCAAGGTCCGGTCGGGCGACCGGGTCACGGTGGCGATGAGCAAGGGCGTCAACAGCGCGGTGGTCCCGGACGCGGTCGGCAAGCAGCTCGACGAGGTGGTCGGCCCGTTGCGCTCGGCGGGGATCAAGGTCACGGTCCGTCGCGTCTGGAACGACGCGCCCGTCGGTCAGGTGCTGAGCCAGGACCCGGAACCGGGGACCCTTGTCCGGGGCCGTGAGGTCGTCACGTTCAGGGTGTCGCGGGGTCCCAAGCCTCGCAAGGTGCCCGAGGTCGTGGGCCTGTCCACCGCCGGCGCGGGCTACAAGGTCGGCGAGGCGGGCCTGGTCATCGGGACCGTCACTGCGGTCGAGGACGCCAAGGTGCCCGTCGGCGCGGTGGCCGGGACACGCCCCACCGCGGGCACGACGGTGGACAAGAACACGCCGGTCGACCTTCTGGTGTCGCTCGGTGCACCTGCGGTCGCGGTACCGGACCTGGTTCGCCAGCAGGTCGGTGCGGCGGCGAACACGCTCGACGCGGCCGGGTTCCGGGTGGTCGTCGAGGCGGTGCCGGTGGCACCGGGGTCGCCCGACGTCGACGTCGTGGTCTCGCAGGCTCCGCTGGCGGGGACGCTCCTGCGACCAGGGCAGACCGTGGTGGTGATCGTCGGGGCCGTGCCGGTGCCGGTGGTCACGACCACGACCACCACGACCACCACGACGCTGCCACCACCGACGTTCCCGACGTCGACCGTGCCGGGAGGGCTGGTGCCCGGTGGCTGATCAGCAGGACTGGGCGGTGGTGCGTCGTCGGCGCAGGGTGACCGAGACCGGCGATCCCGAGGTGATCGAACGTCCGCCTGGCGCGGCGTGGCTCGCTGCGGCGGTGGCCGGCCTGCTCCTGCTCATGGCAGTGGTGTCGGTCGGCATCGTGCAGGCCGCCGGGCGTGAGTCGCGTCGGCCGCCCGTGGCCCAGGTGCAGGTACCGGCGCAGGTCGGCCGCCCCGGCGACGTGGCTGCCGCCGACCTCAACCGTCGGGGGTTCGTGGTGGACCTCCAGCCGGAGCCGAACATCATCGTCCCGGCCGGGACGGTGGTCGGCCAGGAGCCCGTCGCC
>CAJANQ010000595.1 GCA_903941145.1 uncultured Actinomycetes bacterium | reverse complement strand
CACCCCGGCCGAGCCGGGCTACGCGGCGGTCCGCGTGGCACCCGCGCTGGGCGGGCTGGACTGGGCCCGGGCCACGGTGCCCACCCCGCACGGGCCGGTCACGGTCGAGGCCCGCGCCGACGGCACGGTCGAGGTCGACTCCCCGGTGCCGGTCGTCCGGGACTAGGGGAGGGGCGGGAGCCCGAGCAGCCGGACGGCGTTGTCGTGCAGGACGGCTCGGCGCAGGGCGTGGTCGGCCTCGGTGGCGATCAGCACCCGGGCCAGCGTGAGGGCCTGATGGTAGAAGGGCCAGTCGGTGCCGTAGAGCAGCCGGTCGGCCGGCACGGCGTCCATGACGGTGCGCAGCGCGGACAGCCCCAGGCACGACAGCTCGAAGTACGTGTTGGGGTAGCGGTCGGCGAACTTGACGGCCTGCTCGTACTGCAGCGCCCCCGAGTGGCCGAGGATGAACGTGGTGCCGGGGTTCTCGGCGATGGTCTTCTCGTAGCGGGCCACCTGGCTGCGGCGCTCCGCGGCCTTGGGCTCGATGCCGACCGGCCCGCAGTGGAACAGCACCGGCAGGCCGTGCTGCCCGCACCGGCCGCACAGGTGGACGGTCTTGGGTGCGTCGGGCGAAATGAACTGCCCGTTCGGATGCAGCTTGATGCCGTGGGCGCCATGGCCCTTCTGGCGGGCCAGCCGGACCTCGATGTCGCGGTCGGCCGGGTGGACCGACCCGAACGGCACCAGCGCCGGGTAGCGGGCGGCGACCTCGAGCAGGTGGTCCGCGTTGCGGGCGCCGACCGGCAGGTCGAACGGCAGCACGACGGACCGGGTGATCCCCAGGGCGTCCATCTCTCGCAGCAGGTTGGGGGCGGTGTGCGTGTTGCGCATGCCCTGGGCGGTGAGGCCGAGCACCGACACGTCGGCCTTCATGTGGAACATGGACGCGCGGTCGAAGTTCTCGTTGGAGTACCGGTCCAGGTCCACCGGCAGCGTCACCGGCAGGTAGTGGGCGACCGCGGGGGTCTCGGCGTGCAGGTCCACCTGCAGCTTCCGGAAGAACCCCATGGCCAGGTGCGTGTGCATGTCGACGACCGGGCCGACCTCGTCGGCGGCGTCGGGCGACAGCACCAGACGGCTGCCGCCGACCACCTCGAACCACGGCAGGCGGGCCAGGTCGAGGGTGCTGTCGAAGCGGGTGGGGAACGACGTCATGACGGGCAGGCTAGGCAGCGCGGCCGTTCGTCGCATCTGATGGCGGGACGACCGGCCGGGTCGGCCTCTAGTCTGAGGCCCAGGTGCCGGGGGGCACTGTGTACTGGGGAACGGGGACGAACAGTGTCGACACCTCTCGACGACAGTCAGGACGAGTCGGCCACGACCGACGAAGCCGAGGTGCAGGTCCCGGCCGAGAACCACCTGCACCTGCTCCTGGCCGGCCTGCTCGGCGGTGCGGCCGTGCTGCACCTGGTGTCGGCCGCCACTCACGTCGGGTCGGGGTCGTGGGTCGACCCGGTCGGGTTCGCACTCTTCGGGTGGCTGCAGGCGGGACTGGCCGTGGCGCTCCTGGTCGGCCGTAACCGCCGGCCGGTGCTGTTCGCCTCGCTGGTCACGAGTGCCGTCACCCTCGGTCTGTGGGTCCTGAGCCGCACCGTCGGCCTGCCGGTGGGCTCGCACGCCGGGGTCGTCGAACCGGTTGGTCTTGCCGACGGTGTCTGCGCCGGACTGGAGGCTGCGGCCGTCCTGCTCTCGGCCGGGCTGCTGCTCGCACCGCGCCGGCTGCGCACCGGGCCGGTCCTGGCCTCCGTCGTGGCGGTCGCGGCGCTCGGGCTGGCCACGTTGCCGCTGGTCTCGGGCGACGGAGTTGCCGGTGCCCCGCACGACCACGACGGCGCGCACCTGGACGAGATGGCGGCCGTCGACGCAGTCCGCTGCGACATGGGCTTCAATCCCCGCTCGTACTGGTCGACGGCCCGCCAGATGGGCGTCGACACCTACACCGGCGGCGCCATGGCCCCGCACGACGCCCGGGGGTCGACCAGCACCTCGTCGGCAGCCGGCGGCACGCATGGCGACCACTCAGGGGCGACGGCCACGTCGATGCTCGAGCAGCTCCGGGCCCCGGACCCGCTCGAGGGCAAGCGGACCCGTGGTCTGGACGCGCTCATCTCGGCGACCAACCTGTCCGCCGGCGGCGAGGTCGCGGCGGCCCGTCTGGTCGAGGCGCTGGCCGGGGCATCGCAGGACGACTACCAGGCATGGGTCGAGTGGTCCTACCAGTCGGCGGCGTCGTCGGGCGGGCACGCCCACGGTGCCTCGGCGACGGCTGCTCCCGACGACAACGGCGGCCACGGCGGGCACGCCGGACCCCAGCCGTGGACGGCCATGGTGGACCCGGCGCAGTGCG
This sequence comes from uncultured Actinomycetes bacterium, assembly GCA_903941145.1. Classification (GTDB taxonomy): domain Bacteria; phylum Actinomycetota; class Acidimicrobiia; order Acidimicrobiales; family Microtrichaceae; genus CAJANQ01. The sequence continues at coordinate 4,779 of CAJANQ010000595.1, read as the reverse complement.
TCGACCTCAACGCCGAGCTGCGTCTCGCCCGGTCCGTCGCGCTCAAGTACCCGACCGCGGCCGACGCCATGGCCGGCGGCTGGTCCAAGGTCACCGGGTACGTCCCCGGCATCGCCGCGCACTACATGAAGTTCCCGATCGTCGACGGCACGTTCAAGGTCGACGAGCCCGAGATGCTGCTGTACGACGGCGAGGGTCCCGACGCCCACGTCGTGGGGCTGAGCTACTACCTGCTCCACCCCGGCGACGCCGAGCCGACCCAGGGGTTCACCGGTCCCAACGACCACTTCCACCGCCACGTCGGGCTGTGCTCGTCGACCACGACCGGCATCGTGATCGGCGACTCCACCACGACCGCCGAGAAGTGCGCGGCCATGGGCGGCAAGAAGGGCGACGGGTCGACCGGCTGGATGTCGCACGCCTGGGTGGTGCCCGGTTGCGAGAGCCCGTGGGGCGTGTTCAGCGCTGCCAGCCCGACGCTCGACTCGATGCTGCCCAAGCAGGTGGCGACCAGTTCCGGCGGGTGCCGTGGCAACCGGGGCGAGGAGCGGTACGACCTGCGCCCGGGCGAACGGGACCGGCCGTCCGGGGCGGAGACGGCCAGCGGCGACTGACCGCCTGACCGACTGGTCGACCAGCGGGCCAGCGGGCCGGCGGCCCGGGCTAGACCGCCCGGAGCAGGACGCCGGCCAGGATCGCCAGGACGGCGGGCGCAGCGACCATCAGGTCGTGGGAGCGAACGAGCCCCGGCGGAACGGCGACTGCGGTCGCCTCGGGACGGTGGTGAGGGGTGGTCTGGTGGGGGGCCATGACCGGCATCCTTCTTGGCCTTCGTTTCCCCAGGATTTCCTCGCCGTGTCGGTCCTCGAAACGTTGCGGAGGCACCGACCCGCTCGGTGGGGTGCAGGATCCCTAGGATGCGCCCGTGATCTTTCCGGGGGGAACTGCTCGACCGACCCGACGCGCCGCGCTTGCCGTGGCCGCCGTGGTCCTGACCCTGTCGCTGGTCGGAGCCGCGTGCTCGTCGTCGGGGGCCGACTCGACGTCGTCCACGGCGTCGACCGCCGAACTGGCCAAGGCCGCAGCGGCGCCGTTCACGGCGTTCGGCAGCATCGGCCAGGCCTCGGTGCTGGACGCAGGTCTGGGCACCAAGGTGACCCTGGTGGCGCCGTCGGGCAAGCAGGTTGCCTCGGGCACCACCGACAAGTTCGGCTCGTTCGTGTTCCGCCAGGTCGCCCCGGGCAAGGGGTACACGGTCGAGTCAGGCTCGGGCGACTCGCTCGTCCGCACCAAGGCGTTCACGGTCCTGTCCAAGGACGACACCCCGCCGCAGTCGCTCTACGACGGCCAGAAGATGGTCCAGGGGCTCAACTACGTGAAGATGCGCGACGGCGTCGAGCTGGCCGTCACGGTCCGGCTGCCGCCGGGCAAGACGATTGCTGACGGCCCGTTCCCGACCGTCATCGAGTACTCGGGCTACGAGGTGGCGCCGCCGGGCGACCTGCTGGCCTCGCTGGCCAGGACCCTGACCGACCCCAACGCCGAGCCGGACCCGCTGGCCCCGTCGGGCTCCACCGCCATCGGCGCCGTCATCATGCCGGTGCTGGACTTCGCCGTTGCCAGCGTGCAGATCCGTGGCTCGGGCTGCTCGGGCGGCGACTTCGACCTGTTCGGCCTGCCCACCATCTACGACGGCTACGACGCCGTGGAGACCGTCGCCGCCCAGGACTGGGTCAAGGGCGGCAAGGTCGGGATGGTCGGGATCTCCTACTCCGGCTACAGCCAGCTGTACGTCGGCGGGACCCGCCCGCCACACCTGGCCGCACTGGCCCCGATGTCGGTCCTCCAGGACATGTACCAGGGCATCGGGTTCCCCGGCGGCATCTTCAACAACGGGTTCGCCCAGAACTGGCTCGAGGGCCGGCAGAGCGACGCCGAGCCGGCGCCGGGCGGCGGCCAGCCGTGGGCGACCACCCTCATCGAGCGGGGCGACACCAACTGCAAGGACAACCAGAAGCTGCGGCTGCAGACGCTGGACGCCCTGGCCCTGCTGGACCGCACGCCGTACCGCGACCCCCTGCTGTACGAGTTCCGCACCCCGGTGGACTGGGCCAAGAAGATCGACGTCCCCGTGTTCCTCGTCGGCGGCATGCAGGACGAGCAGCTCGGCAGTGACTGGATGAACGTCATCGAGGTCCTGGCCGACAAGCCCGACGTGTGGGTGACGGCCTACAACGGCAACCACAACGACGCGCTCGGTCCCGAGATCTTCACCCGCTGGGCCGAGTTCCTCTACCTCTACGTGGCCGACGAGGTGCCGAAGCTGCCGGACCAGGCCCTCTCGGTCGCCGGTCTCGTCGGCAGCCAGATCGGCAGTGCGGCAGCGCCGCAGCCCTCGCAGAGCGAGCTGGCGACCGAGCCGTCGGTGGAGGCCGCCCGCAAGAAGTTCGAGGAGATCCCGCCCATCACCTTCCTGATGGAGGTGGGCGCCAGCGAGCTGGGCCCGCGTTCGCTGCAGTCCACCGCCGAGCTGACGTTCGACGAGTGGCCGCCGAAGGGCACCACTGCGCAGCCGTGGCTGCTGTCCGAGGACGGACAGCTGGTCCCCGAGGGCACCAAGGTCCCCAAGGGCACGGCCTCCTACGTCTCGGACCCGGGCGCCCGGCCGGTCCAGTCGGCCGAGGACGGCGGAGTGGTCTATTCCAAGGACGAGCCCTACGACTGGAAGCCGGTCGTGGACGGTAAGGGCCTCGGGTTCTCGACCGCACCGCTTGCTGCTGACCTGCTGCTCATGGGCAACAGCAGCCTGGACCTGACCGTGGCGACCACGGGCACCGACGCCGACCTGCAGGCCACGATCACCGAGGTCCGGCCCGACGGCAGCGAGACCTACGTGACCTCGGGCTGGCTGCGCGCCTCGCACCGCAAGCTGGATGCCAAGAAGTCCACCGCCACGCGGCCGGTCCCGACGCACCTCGAGAAGGACGGCGCGCCGCTCAAGCCCGGCACGGCCGTCGACGTCCGCATCCCGATCAACCCGGTCGCAGCGTGGGTCCGCAAGGGCTCCCGTCTGCGGGTCACGGTGCTGGCCCCCGGCGGCGACGTGCCCGAGTGGAACTTCAAGACCACCGAGACCGGCAAGGACACCGTCACGGTGACGCTGGGCGGCGCCTCGCCGTCGAAGCTGTCGCTCGGCGTGCTGCCCAAGGTCCCGGCCCCGACGCCGCTCCCGGCCTGCAACACCCTGCGCGGCCAGCCGTGCCGGCTGTTCGTGAAGGCCGCCAACGGCGGCTGACGTCAGGGTGCTCTTTCGCCGGGCCGCCAAGTCCATGAAGAATGGGCGGCCATGACGATCAGGACCGCAGACTTCGGCGAGGACTTCACCTGGGGCGTGGCGTCGGCCGCGTGGCAGGTCGAGGGCGCCTGGAACACCGACGGCAAGCGACCGTCGGTCTGGGACGAGGCGACACTTCGGGGCCGCGTGCGCGGCGGGCTCGTCGCGCTCGAGGGGTCGGACGCCTTCTACCGGCTGGACGAGGACCTGGACCTGCTGCAGGCCATGGGCGTGACCGCCAACCGGTTCTCGGTGAGCTGGCCCCGCGTCTACGGCGACGGCCGTGGGCCGTGGATCGACAAGGGCGGCGAGTACTACGACCGGCTGGTTGACGGCTGCCTGTCCCGGGGGATCGAGCCATGGCTCACCGTTCACCACTGGGACCTGCCGCAGGCGCTGTGGCTCGAGGGGGGCTGGACGCGGCGGGGGATCGTCGAGGACTTCGCGGCGTTCGCCGAGCAGCTCGCGCTCAGGTTCGGCGACCGCGTGAAGAACTGGATGGTCTTCAACGAGCCGCTGTCGGTCATGGGCCACATCGCGGGCGGGATCTTTGAGGACCGGCTGGGCCCGCGGCCGCTCAAGGCGCTGCAGTCCATGCACCACATGAACCTGGCGTGCGCCGAGGCGGGCCGCCGCATGCGCGCCGCGTTGCCGGAGGGGCACAAGATCGGTACGACCAACGTGTTCACGCTGTGCGCGCCGTTCGACGCCACGGGCCGGCTCAAGAAGGCCCAGCGCACCCTCGAGGCGCTCACGGTCGACGCGTTCCTGGACCCCGCCGGCGGGCTCGGGTACCCGTTCGAGGAGAGCGTGTTCCTGCGGCCGCTCAAGCGGTACGTCCAGGACGGCGACCTCGAGGCGTGCGCGTTCGACTACGACTTCATGGGCGTCCAGTACTACGGCCCGACCCCGATGAAGTCCGTGCCGCTCGTCGGCGGGCTGCCCGTCCCGTCGCTCCGCGGCGCCGAGGCCAACGTGAAGTCGACGACGAGCATCCCGGTGGAGCCGAAGGGCCTGACCGAGATCCTCCGGCGCTACCAGCACCACCCTGCGTGCAAGCGGTTCGTCATCACCGAGTCCGGCTTCGGCGGGTTCGACCGCAAGGACCGCGACGGCCGGGTCCGAGACGACCTGCGCGTCTGGTACGCCCGGACGCACCTCGAGGCGCTGCGCGACGCGATGGACGAGGGCATCCCGGTGGACGGCTTCTTCCAGTGGTCCTACGCCGACAACATCGAATGGATCTTCGGCCGGGAGGGCCGGTACGGGGTGATCTTCGTGGACTACGACGACGACTTCCGCCGCATCCCCAAGGACTCGTACCGGTGGTTCCAGCAGCTGCTGACCACCGGCGAGGTCGACTGACCTGCACCCCCGGCCCGACGCACCCAGGAGCACACACATGAACGCACCCAAGATCACCCTCGTCGGCGCCGGCGGGATGT
>CAJANQ010000594.1 GCA_903941145.1 uncultured Actinomycetes bacterium | reverse complement strand
GGCCACGCGGTCGGAACGGGCCGGGGCGCCGGTCTTGATCTGGCCGCAGTTGGTGGCCACGGCCAGGTCGGCGATGGTGGTGTCCTCGGTCTCGCCGGAGCGGTGCGACATCACGGCCGAGTACCGGTTGCGGTTGGCCAGCTCGACCGCCTCGAGGGTCTCCGTGAGGGAGCCGATCTGGTTGACCTTGACCAGGATCGAGTTGGCGACGCCGAGCTCGATGCCCCGGGCGAGCCGCTCGGAGTTGGTGACGAACAGGTCGTCGCCCACGAGCTGGATACGGCCGCCGAGCTTGTTGGTCAGGTCGGACCAGCCACCCCAGTCCTCCTCGGCCATGCCGTCCTCGATCGACACGATCGGGTACCTGTCGCAGAGGTCGACCAGGTAGTCGGCGAACTCGGCCGGGTCGAGCGAACGGCCCTCGCCGGAGAGGTGGTAGGCGCCGTCGGAGAAGAACTCGGTCGAGGCGACGTCGAGCGCCAGGGCGACCTCGTCGCCGGGCACGCGGCCGGCCCGCTCGATGGCCTCGACGAGGAGCGTCACGGCTGCCTCGTTGGACTCCAGGTTCGGGGCGAAGCCGCCCTCGTCGCCGATGGCGGTGGACAGCCCTCGCTCACCGAGCACCTTCTTGAGCGTGTGGTAGCACTCGACGCCCCAGCGCAGGGCCTCGGAGAACGAGGCGGCGCCGACCGGCATGAACATGAACTCCTGGAGGTCCACGTTGTTGTCGGCGTGCTCGCCGCCGTTGATGACGTTGAGCATCGGCACGGGCAGGACGCAGGCGTTGTTCCCACCGACGTACCGGTAGAGCGGAAGGTCCAGCTCAGCCGCCGCGGCACGGGCGACGGCGAGGGACACGCCGAGGATGGCGTTGGCGCCCAGGCGGGCCTTGTTCTCGGTGCCGTCGATGGTGCAGAGCACCCGGTCGAGGTCACGCTGGTCGAGGGCGTCGAGGCCCAGGACGGCGTCGGCGATCGAGCCGTTGACGTGACCGACCGCGGTGGCCACGCCCTTGCCCATGTAGCGGTCACCGCCGTCGCGGAGCTCGACCGCCTCGAACGCACCGGTGGACGCGCCCGACGGAACTGCCGCACGCCCACGCGCACCGGAGTCCAGCTCGACCTCGACCTCGACCGTCGGGTTGCCGCGGGAGTCGATGATCTCCCGGCCGATGATGCCCTCGATGATGCTCACGTACGTCCTTCTCTCAGACTGCGACTGTCGTCACGAAAGTGTGTCCACGGTAGTGCCCGCAGTTTGCCGGGGTCGGGACCAGTTCAGGCGCCAGAACCCCGGGAGGTCGGCACCTAGAGCGCCTGACGGATGCTCTCGGCGAACGCCCTGGCCCCTTCCGGGTTCAGGTGCGTGCCGTCGCCCACGAACCACTCGGGATGGTCGGCCGCAGTGGCGTGCCAGTCCACGAGGGTGATGTTGGGGTGGCGGTCGGCCCCGGCAGCGAGCCGGGAGTTGTTCTGCTCCTCCCACGACCGGTTGACCCTGGCGTTGACCAGGATCAGCTTCCGGTCGCCCGCCAGGGACGCGAGCTTGTCGACGTCGGCGTCCGTGAACGTCCCGTTGGTCCCGACATGGACGATGAGCGGCCCCTGGACGTAGCCCTGCTGGACGTACCAGGTGGCGACGGAGAGGACGCTCGAGAACTGGCGTGCGACCTTGGCGTCGACCCGGATGCCCGGCATGGCGTTCAGCACCGCGCCCTTGGCACCGAGCATCACCGAGTCGCCGACCGCGACGGCGTTGGTGGCGGTCTGGCCCGGCTCCGCCGGCAACGTGGTGGTGGGCGCCGTGGTCGTCGTCGAGTCCGACGGCGCGTCCGTGGTGGTGGTCACCGCCGGGTCCGGCTTGGCGGCCTCGGCGTCGGGCGCATCGGGGTCGCCGGCCGCGGTCAGGTCCAGGCCGCTGCCCTCGAGGTCGGACGCCTCGAGCTTGGCGCGGTCCGGGCTCGACGCCGCGGCGGACAGGCCGGTGCCGACGAACACGACGAGGAGCGCCGCGGTGCCGGCCACCGCCAGGCCGCGACGGGTCGCGACCTGCCGCACGGGCTGGTCGACGGAGCGCAGGTTCTTCCACCACTGACCGAGCGCACCCTTGCGCAGCGGGGTCTCGACGTAGCGGTACGAGAGCTCGGCCGCACCGAACGTGAGCCCCAGACGCAGGACCAGGAGCGGGATCCCTCCCAACCACGACGGCACGTCGGAGGTGCCGGGTCGGGTCAGGACGAAGATGGGCCAGTGCCACAGGTACAGCGAGTAGGACCGCTTGCCGATCCAGACCAGCGGCGCCACCGCCATGTACTTCGCCACCCGCGACGCGGGGTGCACCAACGCGGCGATGACGACCACGCAGATCAGGTCGAGGAGCAGGAATCCGCCCCGGTAGATGAACGGGGAGAGCTCGCCCACCTGCGTGAGGAACACCAGGATGAGCACCAGTCCGACGACTGCGGCGGCGTCCATCGACGTCACGGCCGAGGGGGCAGCCTTCTCCTTCGACCGCCACGGCGCCCACGACACGGCGAGCACCGCGCCGAGCAGCATGCCGGCCGCCCGCGTGTCGGTGCCCATGTAGGCCCGGTTGACGGCCTGGAGGTCGGTGCCGGAGCCGTAGATGAGCGCCATCTCGACGGTGGATGCCAGCGCCAGCACGATCATGCCGATCCGGGTCCGGCGACGGCCGAACCGTACCCACGCGGCGGCGAACAGCGGCGGGAACAACAGGTAGAACTGTTCCTCCACGGCCAACGACCACAGGTGCTGCAGGAGCGGCGGACGGCCCGCGGCGGCGAAGTACGAGGTCTCCGAGAAGATCTGCCACCAGTTGGAGACGTACAGCAGCGCAGCGACGACGTCGCCGGCCAGCCGGCCCGCAGCATCGCGGTACACCAGCAGCGCCGCCACGCTCACGACCGCCAGCAGCAGGTACACGGCCGGCAGCAGGCGCCTCGCCCGGCGGATCCAGAACTGGCGCAGCGACACCGTGCCGGTTCCCAGCCGCTCCTCGACCATCAGCGACGTGATCAGGAAGCCCGAGACCACGAAGAACACCTCGACCCCGAGGAACCCTCCCGGGAGCCACGTGAAGTCGGCGTGGTAGAAGATCACCGCCATCACGGAGACCGCGCGCAGCCCGTCGAGGGCCGGGCGGTACCCGAGCTTCTTGAGCGCGGCAGGAGGCGCCGCGACGGCAGTCATGCCGCCATTCTCGCCCAGCAGTGCGCCCAATTCGTGGCACCCCGACCTCGTTCTGACCAGTCGTCCAGCCGGGCCTCGAACTGCGTCCGGGACGACCGTCGTTCGGCTCAGCGCGGCTCGAGGTGCACGTCGAAGCTGCGGACGGCGCGGGCAAAGACGTTCGCCTCGACGTCAGGCTCCGTCACGACGACCGGCGGCCGGAACCGCGACGTCAGCTCGCCGAACAGCAGCTGCAGCTCGTACCGGGCCAGGTTGGCGCCCAGGCAGAAGTGGGTCCCGTGGCCGAACGCCACGTGCGGGTTGGGGCTGCGGCGCACGTCGAACTGGAACGGTTCGGTGAACACCGCCTCGTCACGGTTGGCCGAGGGGTACAGGAGGATGACCCTGTCGCCGTCGGCCACGGCCTGCTCGCCGATCGTGGTGTCCTCGGTCGCGGTCCGGAAGAAGTTGTTGAGCGGGGTGACCCACCTCACGAGCTCCTCAACCGCGCCCGGCAGCAGCGACGGGTCCGCGGCGAGTGCGTCCCACTGGTCCGGGTGGTCGGCGAACGCCCGGATCCCGTGGGCGATCGTGGTCCGGGTCGTCTCGGCCCCGCCGGCGATGAACAGGCCGGTCTCGTAGAGGAGCCGCAGCTCGGAGTAGCCCTCGCCGTCGCCGCACGGGGCGTGCACCCACGTCGACACCAGGTCGTCGAGCGGGTCGACGGCCCGTTGCGGAGCCACCTCGGCCAGCAGCGCCACGAACTCGCCGATGGTCTCGTACAGCTCGAGGAAGGTGACCTGGTCGCGGGTGGCCATGTCGATCCGCATGAGCCGCTCGGACCAGCGCTTGACGTCGCGCCAGCGGTCCTCGGGGAACCCCAGCAGACGGGCCGTGAGACGGCAGGGCAGCGGCGCGGCGAGGTACTCGACGACGTCGGTCGTGTCCTGCCCGGCGACCGTCGTCAGGAGCTCGTCGATCGTGGCCCGGAAGAACGGCTCGTGCTGGCGCACGGCCTTGGGCGTGAACCGGTTGGAGACCAGACGCCGCTGTGCGAGGTGCTCAGGGTCGTCCATCGCGATGATGGAGTTCTCCTCCTCGACGTACCACGACCGGTAGCCCTGGCCCGAGACGAACACCCCGCTGCGGCGCTCGACGTCGAGCAGGTCGGCGTGGCGCGACACGGCCCAGAGCCCGTTGGCCACGTCCCGGTACACGGGCTCGTTGGCCCGCATCCACGTGAAGGCGGCGTGCGGGTCGTCCCGGTAGAACTCCGGGTCCAGCAGGTCGAACTCAGGCATGGGAGCGTCCCCGGTGTCCGGCTACTCGTCCTCGGCATGCGTGACCGGCTCCTCGCCGATCCACTGCCGCAGGGTGTTCTTGAGCTTGGTCTGCTGGATGAAGATGTCGTGCTCCGGCGGGACGCCGCCGGCGGGCTGCGGCGACTTCCAGTAGAAGCTCAGCCACTCCTGCACGCCCGACTGCCCGGCGCGCGACGCCAGGTCGAGGAACAGCGCCAGGTCGAGGACGATCGGCGCCGCCAGGATCGAGTCGCGGCAGAGGAAGTTGACCTTGATCTGCATCGGGTAGCCCATCCACCCGAAGATGTCGATGTTGTCCCAGCCCTCTTTGTTGTCGCCGCGGGGCGGGTAGTAGTTGATCCGCACGACGTGGTCGATGTTCCCGTAGAGCTCCCCGTAGACCTCGGGCTGGAAGATGGTGTCGAGCACACCGAGCTTCGAGACCTCCTTGGTCTTGAAGTTCTCCGGGTCGTCGAGGACCTCGCCGTCGCGGTTGCCCAGGATGTTGGTCGAGTACCAGCCGCGCACGCCCAGCATGCGGGCCTTGAAGCCGGGGGCGAGGATCGTCTTCATGAGGGTCTGGCCCGTCTTGAAGTCCTTGCCGGTGACCGGCACGCCGTTGCGGGCCGCCAGCTCGTCCATGCAGGGCAGGTCGATGCTCAGGTTGGGGGCGCCGTTGGCGTAGGGCACGCCCGAGGCCAGCGAGGCGTAGGCGTAGATCTGGCTCGGCGAGATGTTGGGGTCGTTGGCCTTCAGGCCGGCCTCGAACGACTCCACGGTGTCGTGGACCGGGGTGGGCTCCTGGTACGCCTCGGTCGAGCCGCACCACACCATGACCAGCCGGTCGCAGTTGTTCTCGACGCGGAAGTTCTCGATGTCGGCCAGCACCTGCTGGGCCAGGTCCCACTTGGTCTCGCCGGTCTTCACCCGGACGCCGTCGAGCTTGGACACCCAGCGCTGGTCGAACACCGCCGGCATGGCGACGATGCCCTCGAGCTCGCCGGACAGGGGCCCCAGGTCGCGCTCGTCGAGCACGCCCGAGGTGCGGGCCGCCTCGAGGGCGTTGGGCGAGATCGGGTCCCAGCCGCCGAAGACGATGTCGTCGAGCGACGCCAGCGGGACGGCGTCACGGATGAGCGGGTTGCGGCCCTCCTCGCGACGGCCGAGACGCATGTGCGCCATCTGGGACAGCGAGCCGATGGGCTCGGCCAGTCCCTGACGGGCGGCCAGGACGCCGGCGTAGGCGGTGGAGGCGACGGCCCCCATGCCGGGCGTGAGGATGCCGAGGCGTCCTGTGGCGGGTGCGATCTGCAGCGGTTCGGGCATGGACGGACACATTACGGGCCGGGGGAGCGCTCCCCCGCCCCATCCCGGAATTGCCGGGCTCAGGCGGGTGTGGCGTCCGTCTCGCCCCGGTCGTCCTGCTCGGCGGCCCGGAGCGTGCCCACCCGTCGGTCCGTCGCCCGCCGCAACGCCCCCTCAGGGTCGACCCCGGAGGCCACTGCTGCGTCCACGAGCGCCTCGAGCGCCGCCGCCAGGTCGTCCTCGTGCACGGGGCCCGCCCCGCCGCCAATGCCGCCACTGCCGACCTTGCGGGCCACCTTGGCGGCGTACGTGAGAGCGGGCAGGCCAGGGGGGATGCCGTCGAACCGGGAGCCCCGCCCCTTCTCGGCCTGCTTGGCCGCCTCCCACCCGCCGACGAGCTCGTCGACCGTCGGCGCCGGGGCGTCGGCCTGCGCAGGGTCGAACAGGTGCGGGTGGCGGGAGACGAGCTTGTCGTGGATCCCGGTGGCCACGTCGGCCAGGTCGAACCATCCGGCCTCGGCGCCCAGCACGGCGTGGAGCACGACCTGGTAGAGCAGGTCGCCCAGCTCCTCGGCCAGCTCGTCGGCGCCCTCTCCGTCGACGGGGTCCATGCGGTCGAGCGCCTCGAGCACCTCGTAGGACTCCTCGACCAGGTAGGGCTGCAGCGACTGGTGGGTCTGTTCGGCCTTCCACGGGTCCTCGACGCGCAGCCGACGGACCAGCGCGGCGAGGCGGGCGACCTCCCCCGCCACCGGGGCGCCCAGCTCCGGCACCCACAACGACGTGAGGTGGTCGGCGACGACGTGGCGGTCGAGGTCCTCCCAGGCCACGGGGAACACGGCCTCGTCAGGCAGTCCGAGCCGTTGCAGCACGACCACCGGCGCGGACGGCGGGTCCTCGACGGCGAGCTTCACGTCGGACAGCACGAACTGGCTGTCGCACTGGCACACCAGGAGCGGCCCGCGCTCGCCGGCGGCCTCGACCTCGAACCGGTGGGCGTCGACGATCCGGACGCCCTGCGCCACCGGGTCGACGCCCAGCCGCACCCAGGTCAGGTCGGCGAACGAGAGCGCTGCGTGGAGGACGGTCCGGACGCGGTCCTCGGCGAGCAGCAGCTCGACGGTGTGCTCGGCCACGACCGGGGACCCTGGCACGGCGTAGAGGACCTCGCCGTGGGCGGCCGCAGCCGCCACCAGGTCCTCGACCACTGCCGAGTAGACGTCCTCGATGCGCTCCGCCGTCTCGTAGTGGTGGTCGAAGCTGGGTGCGCCCTCGAGCACCGACGCAGCCGGATGCCGCACCGTCCG
>CAJANQ010000593.1 GCA_903941145.1 uncultured Actinomycetes bacterium | reverse complement strand
GTCAACGACTCGGTCACCAAGTCCAAGTTCGACAACCTCTACGGCTGTCGCCACTCGCTCGTCGACGGCCTCAACCGCGCCACCGACGTCATGATCGGCGGCAAGGTCGCCGTCGTGGCCGGCTACGGGGACGTCGGCAAGGGCTGCGCCCAGTCGCTGCGCGGCCAGGGCGCCCGTGTCATCGTCACCGAGATCGACCCGATCTGCGCGCTGCAGGCCGCCATGGAGGGCTTCCAGGTCGCCCGCCTGACCGACGTCCTCGACTCGGCCGACATCTTCATCACGTCGACCGGCAACAAGGACATCATCTCGGCCGAGGCCATGGCCAAGATGAAGCACAACGCGATCGTCGCCAACATCGGCCACTTCGACAACGAGATCGACATGGCCGGCCTGGCCAAGATGTCCGACGTCCAGCGCGTCACCATCAAGCCGCAGGTCGACGAGTTCGTCTTCCCCGACGGCCACTCGGTGATCGTGCTCGCAGAGGGCCGCCTCATGAACCTGGGCTGCGCCACCGGCCACCCCAGCTTCGTGATGAGCTGCTCGTTCTCCAACCAGGTGCTCGCCCAGATCGAGCTCTACGCGAAGCGTGACGACTACGAGCTCGGCGTGTGGCGCCTGCCCAAGCAGCTCGACGAGCGCGTGGCCCGGTTCCACCTCGACGCCCTGGGCGTGAAGCTCACCGAGCTCAGCGAGGACCAGGCGTCGTACATCGGCGTGTCGGTCGACGGTCCGTACAAGCCCGAGCACTACAAGTACTGATGATCGAGGACCTGACCGGAAAGGTCGCCGTCGTCACCGGTGCCGCCAGCGGCATCGGCAAGGCGCTGGCCGGCCGCCTTGCAGCGGCAGGGGCGAAGCTCGTGCTCGCCGACATCGAGGACCGTCCGCTCGAGGAGGTCGCCGCCTCCCTCCGGGCGGACGGTGCCGAGGTCGTCGCCGTCCACGCCGACGTGTCGAAGGCCGACGACGTCGAGCGCATCGGCATGACCGCCATGGACGTCTACGGAGCGCTGCACCTGTGCGTGAACAACGCAGGTGTGGCCGGCGGTGGCCTGGCGTGGGAGATCGGCCTCGACGAGTGGGACTGGGTCCTGGGCGTCAACCTCTACGGCGTCATCCACGGCCTGCGGTCGTTCGTGCCCCGGATCATCGAGAGCGGCGGCGGCCACGTGGTCAACATCGCCTCGATGGCGGGCCTGACCTCCAACCCCGGCATGGCCTCCTACAACGTCACCAAGCACTCGGTGGTCACACTCAGCGAGACCCTGGCGATCGACCTGTCGCTCACCCACCCGGAGGTCGGCGTCACCGTCGTCTGCCCGGGATGGGTGCGCACGCAGATCAACCGTTCCGAGCGCAACCGTCCCGAGCGGGCTGGCAGCGCCCTCGACCACGACGCCGGGACCGAGCTGCAGTTCGACCTGCGGTCCATCGTCGACGGGCTCATCGAGTCGGGCCTCGAGCCGGACGACGTCGCGGAGATGATCCTCGACGCTGTGCGGACCGGCCGCTTCACGGTGCTGACGCACCCGGAGTGGCAGGCGATGGTGACCCGCCGGGTCGACGGCATCCTGGCCGGCGAACAGCCCCGGCTGGACCTGCCCACCAACTGAGAGGGCCGCCCGGTCACGGGCGGACGGTCAGGGTGACCGCGTCGACCCGGACCGCGCCTGCGGTCCGCAGCGCGGCGGCCGCAGCCATGAGCGTGGCGCCGGTCGTCCAGACGTCGTCGACCACCAGCACGTGCGGCGGTGCGCCGCCCCGGACCGCGTAGACGGGCCCGTCCAGCCGCTCGGCGCGACCCCGTCCCGACTGGGCCGCACCGGCCTGCCGCACCAGCAGGCCCGCGCACGGCCGGTCCAGCCACCGTGCCACCTCCACGGCCAGGAGCTGGGCCTGGTCGGCACCACGGCGCCGGCGGCGGGCCGCGGTGGTGGCTGCCCACACCACGACGTCGGGCCCGTCGCCCGGGAAGCTGCTCGCCAGTGCGGCTAACGCAGGACCGAGCACGACCAGGGCGTCTCGGTGCTGGTGGTACTTGAGCGCCGCCACCATCTGGCGCGCCCCGCCGGCATGGGCGGCCAGCGCCGCCGCGTGGTCGACCCCCGGCGGGGGAGTGCGGTCCGGCGCCGCTGGGAGTGAGGTCGCGCACGGCAGGCAGAGCCCGTCGGCCACCGCGCCGCACACTGCGCAGGTAGGCGGCAGGAACAGGTCGAGCACGGCGCCGCCGACGGTCTTCAGCACGGGCGACGCCGGTACGGGCCCGGTGCGTCCGCCGCACCGGGGACCACCGCCCGTCCCCTCCGGGAGGCACCGTCGCCCTGTGCCTGCTGCCAGCGCCGCCCACCCGTCCACCCTCACGAAATCGCCCGTTCAGGGAGGACCGGTAGAGTCGGGGGCTTATGGGTTTCATGGACCGCATCCTCAAGGCCGGCGAAGGCAAGAAGGTCAAGTCGATCGCCGGCCTCGTGCCAGAGATCAACGCGCTCGAGCCCGAGCTGGAGGCGCTGAGCGACGGCGACCTCCAGGCCAAGACCAACGAGTTCCGCCAACGGCTCGACCGTGGCGAGCCGGTCGACGATTTGGTGATCGAGGCGTTCGCCACCACGCGCGAGGCCTCCCGCAGGGTCATCGGCCAGCGTCACTACGACGTGCAGCTGATGGGCGGCGCCGCCCTGCACTTCGGCTGGGTCGCCGAGATGAAGACCGGCGAGGGCAAGACCCTGGTCTCGACCCTGCCCGTGTACCTGAACGGCCTGACCGGCAAGGGCGTCCACGTCATCACGGTCAACGACTACCTGGCGTCCCGCGACGCCGAGTGGATGGG
>CAJANQ010000592.1 GCA_903941145.1 uncultured Actinomycetes bacterium | reverse complement strand
CGCCGTGTCGGGCCCGGCACGCTCTTCTGCTGCGTGGTGGGTGAGCGTCACGACGGCCACGACTTTGCCGACGCCGCCGTGGCTGACGGCGCCGGCGCGCTGCTGGTCTCCCGCGAGCTCGCCGGGGTCGACGTCCCGCAGCTCGTCGTCCCCGACGTCAGGACGCTGCTCGGCCCGGTGGCCGCGGCGGTCCTGGGCGACCCCTCGCACCGCCTCTCCGTGGTCGGGGTCACCGGTACGAACGGCAAGACCACCGTGGTGTCGCTCCTCGGCGACGTGCTGGCCCGCTGCGGCCGCAGCGCCTCGGTCATCGGCACGCTCACCGGTGCCCGGACCACCCCGGAGGCTCCAGAGCTGCAGGCCCGTCTGGCCGACCTGGCCGACGGGGGCGTCACCGACGTGGCCATGGAGGTGTCGTCGCACGCGCTCGTGCTCGGTCGGGTCGACGCCGTCGAGTTCGCGGTCGGCGTGTTCACCAACCTGGGCGCCGACCACCTGGACTTCCACGGGAACGTGGAGCAGTACTTCGCCGCCAAGGCCCAGCTGTTCGAGCCGGGTCGCTGCCGGGCCGCCGTCGTGAACGTCGACGACGTCCACGGCCGTCTGCTCGTCGACGCCGCCTCGGCCGACGGACCCCAGATGGTCCGAGTGTCGGTCGACGACGTCGGTGACCTCCGGCTCCTGCCCGACGTCTCCACGTTCACGTGGCGCGGCCAGCCCGTCCGGCTGCCGATGCCCGGCCGCCACAACGTCGCCAACGCGCTCCTCGTGGCAGAGACCTGCGTGCTGCTCGGCCTCGAGCCGGCCGACGTGGCCCGGGCACTCAGTCTCGTCGGCGTCGTGCCGGGCCGGTTCGAGCTCGTCGACGTGGGACAGCCCTTCGTGGCAGCCGTCGACTATGCCCACACCCCCGACGCCCTCCGGGCCGTGCTGACCGCGGCCCGGGAGTCGGCCGAGGGGCTGCTGATCGTGGTGTTCGGCTGCGGCGGCGACCGCGACCGGGGCAAGCGTCCCGAGATGGGCCGAGTGGTCCACGAGCTCGCCGACGTCGCGATCCTCACCACCGACAACCCCCGCTCCGAGGACCCGGCCGACATCGCCGCCGAGGTCGTGGCCGGTCTGCCGGCCGGTGCGCTCGTCGAGGCCGGCGGCACGTTCGTCCAGGTGCCGGACCGCGCTGCGGCCATTGCCGAGGCCGCTGCGGCGGCGGGTCCCGGCGACGTCGTCGTGGTCGCCGGCAAGGGGCACGAGACGACTCAGGTGGTCGGTGACGTGGTCACCGAGTTCGACGACCGGCTCGTCCTCGCCGAGGCGCTCCGCTCGCTCGGCCACGCCGGTTCGGCACCGGCGCCCACGACCGGGAACCCCGCATGATCCGCCTCCTCCTTGCCACCGGCATCGCCAGCCTCGTCTCGCTGGTCGGCACCAAGCTCCTGATCACCGCGCTCACGCGCCGCAAGATCGCCCAGCCCATCCACGAGGACGTCCCCGAGGGCCACATCGTGAAGGTGGGGACACCGACGATGGGCGGCCTGGCCATCGTCGCCGGCTGCGTCGTGGGGTACATCGTGTCCGACGCCTACGACGGCGTGTTCACGTGGACCGGCATCATCTCGGTGCTCGCCATCGCCGGCGCCGGGGTCGTCGGGTTCCTCGACGACTGGATCAAGATCCGCAACGAGCGGAACCTGGGTCTGTCCAAGCGGGCGAAGATGCTCGGACTCCTCACCGTGGCTGTCGGGTTCGCCGTACTCATGGTCTGGCGCACCAACGTGCACACGACCATCTCGTTCACCCAGTGGAACGACATCGGCTGGAACCTTGGGAAGGTCGGCTGGTGCGTCTGGGCAGTGCTGCTGATCGCCGCGTCGTCCAACGCCGTGAACCTGACCGACGGGCTCGACGGTCTGGCCGCAGGCTCGGCCGCGCTCGTGTTCGGCGCCTATGTGGTCATCGGCTACTGGATCTTCCGCCACCCCGGCGTCTACGGGATCAACGTGGGCCTCGACCTGGCAGTGGTCGCTGCCGCGATGATGGGCGCCTGCGCCGGGTTCCTGTGGTGGAACGCCGCACCGGCCCGGATCTTCATGGGCGACACCGGGTCGCTGGCCATCGGTACGGCGCTCGCCACACTGGCTCTGAGCAGCTCCACCGCGCTGCTGCTGCCGATCGTCGGGCTGCTGTTCGTGGTCGAGACCGCGTCGGTGATCCTCCAGGTCGCCAGCTTCCGGGCGACCAAGGGCAAGCGTCGGATCTTCCGCATGGCGCCGATCCACCACCACTTCGAGCTCATCGGCTGGCCCGAGACCACGGTGATCATCCGTATGTGGATGGTGACCGCCGCCTGCACGCTCACCGGTCTGGGCCTCTTCTACCGGGAGTTCATCCGGTCCGGCGGTCTGGGATGACCGCGGCGCTGGCCGAGCGACGGTTCCTGCTGGTGGGTCTGGGCGTGACCAACGCCGCCGTGGCACGCGCGCTCGTGGCGCACGGCCTCGAGGTCGACCTGGTCGACGACGGCGCGGGGGAGGGCCCCGCCGTGCTGGCCGAGGAACTGGGCCGTCCGCTCCACCGGGCGCCGGGTCCTGACCAGCTGGCCCAGCTCGTGGTGCGCGCCGACGCCGTGGTGCCGGCGCCCGGCCTGCCGGAGCGCCACGAGGTGTTTGCGGCCGCCGAGGCGGCCGGCCGGCCGGTGCTCTCGGAGTTCGACCTGGCTGCCGCGTGGGACGACCGTCCCGTGCTGGCCGTCACCGGCACCAACGGCAAGACGACGGTGTCCATGCTCGTGGAGCAGATGCTCGTCGCCTCGGGTGTGGCCACCGCGGCGGTGGGCAACCTCGAGGTGCCGCTCGTCGCGGCTGTCGAGGACCCGGCGCCGGAGTGCTTCGTCGTCGAGGCCTCGTCGTTCCGTCTGGCGCACAGCCGTCGGTTCCGTCCCCGTGTAGGGACCTGGCTGAACTTCGCCGAGGACCACCTCGACGTGCACCTCGACCTGGACCGCTACCGCGACGCCAAGGCCCGCATCTGGTCCGACCAGGGTCCCGGGGACCGGTCCGTCGTCAACGCCGAGGACGCCGTCGTCGCTGCGTGCGCGCCGAGCGGCACCGGCGCCGAGGTCGTCCGGTTCGGGCTGGCTGCCCAGGTGGACGGCGTCCCGGTCGACTACTTCGAGCGCGACGGCGTCCTGACCGGCCCCGAGGGCGACCTGGTCCCGAGCAGCGAGCTCTGGCGGGCACTCCCGCACGACCGCACCAACGCGCTGGCCGCGGCCGCCACGGCACTGGGCGGCGGGGCCACGCTCGAGGGTGTCCGCACCGCGCTGCGGGAGTTCCGCGGGCTGCCGCACCGGGTCGAGCTGGTCGCGGCCGCCGACGGCGTGCGCTGGTACGACGACTCCAAGGCCACGGCGCCGCACGCGACGCTCGCCGCGCTCTCCGGGTTCGACTCCGTCGTGCTGGTTGCCGGGGGCCGCAACAAGGGGCTCGACCTCTCGGTGCTCGGCGGGGCCGGCGACCGGGTGCGTGCCGTCGTCGGGATCGGCGAGTCCGGTCCCGAGGTGGTGGCCGCCTTCCCCGGCCGGCCGTCCGCCCTCGCCGGGTCCATGTCCGAGGCGGTCGCCGCTGCCGCCGGCCTGGCCGGACCGGGGGACGTCGTCCTGCTCTCTCCGGGCTGCGCCTCGTTCGACTGGTACGGCTCGTACGCAGAGCGCGGCGACGACTTCGCCCGGTGCGTCCGGCAACTCACGGGAGTGTCCGCATGACGTCCACCCGCCGGTCCTCCTCGTCCAAGCGGGGCACCCCGTCCCCGCGTCGGCCATCGATCCGGGGCCGGCTTGCCGGCGCCCGCAACTCCGAGTGGCTCGTCGTCCTCCCGGTCGTCCTGCTCTGCCTCCTCGGCATCGTGATGGTGTACTCGGCGTCCTCGGCCGCGGCGGTCGCCTCGGGCTCTGCGTCGTGGTCGGTGGCGCTCAAGCAGCTGGGCTACCTGGTGGTGGGCGCTGCGGGTGCGACGTTCGTCGCCAAGGCACCGCTGCCGCTGCTGCGCGACAAGGTGGCGGTGGTCTCGTACCTGGTCGCTGCGGGCGTGCTCATGTTCGTCCTGGTGCCGGGCAACCCGCTCGCCGTGTCGGTCAACGGCGCGACCCGCTGGCTCGCGGTCGGCCCGGTCCAGTTCCAGCCGTCCGAGCTGGCCAAGCCGGCGCTCGTGCTGTGGCTCGCCCGCTACCTCGACCTGCACCAGGACCAGGAGTGGGACTGGCCCAAGCTCCGGCCCGTGCTGTTCGGCTTCGGCCTGCTCGCGGCGCTCGTGATGGCCGGCGACGACATGGGCACCACGGCGCTGTTGTCGCTGGTGATGCTGACGATGGTCTACATGGCCGGCGCCCCCGCCAAGAAGGTCGCCACCATCGGCGGTGCCGGTGCCCTCGGGGCGGTCGGCATCCTCCTGCTCGGCGACGGGTTCCGGCTCCGCCGGCTCATGGCGTTCCTGCACCCGGACGACTACAAGCTCTCTGAGGCCTGGCAGCTCTACCAGTCGCAGATCGGTCTGGCGTCCGGCGGGCTCTTCGGCTCGGGTCCCGGCTACTCGCGGGCCAAGTGGGGGTACCTCGGCCCCGAGGCCCACACCGACTTCATCCTGGCCGTGATCGGCGAGGAGCTCGGCCTGTTCGGGACGCTCGTGGTGATCACGTGCGTCGTGACGATCATGTGGGGCGGCGCCCAGATCTCGCTCGGTGCGAAGGACCAGTTCGGCCGCCTGGTGGCCGTCGGCGTCACCGCCTGGCTCGGGTTCCAGGCGCTCATCAACATCGGCGTCACGATCGGCACCCTGCCCACCAAGGGCATCACCCTGCCGTTCGTGTCCTACGGCGGCTCCTCGCTGATCATGTCGCTGCTCGGGGTGGGCCTGCTGCTCGCGGTCGCCCGGGACCGATGACCTCGGCGGGCACCCCGGCCCCAGGACGTGTGTGGGCGCTCGTCGCCGGCGGCGGCACCGCCGGGCACGTGCTGCCGGGCGTGGCCGTGGCCAAGGAGCTCGTTGCGCAGGGGCACGACCCGTCGGAGATCCACTTCGTCGGCGCCGAGCGCGGGATCGAGCGCACCCTCGTCCCCGACGCCGGGTTCGGGATCACGCTCCTTCCCGGGCGCGGGATACAGCGCAAGCTCACGCTCGACAACGTCGGCGCCGTGCTCGGCCTGGTCCGGGCCATGTTCCAGGCCGTCGGGCTGGTGCGCCGCACACGGCCCTCGGTGGTGCTCGCCGTCGGCGGGTTTGCCAGTGCTGCGGTGGCGGTGGCCGCCGTGCTGTGGCGGGTGCCGCTCGTCGTGGCCGACCAGAACGCCCGCGCCGGCGCTGCGAACCGGCTCGTGGCCCGCTTCGCCACGGCCTGCGCCGTGCCGTTCCCCGAGACCGACCTGCCCCGCACCGTCGTGACGGGCAACCCGGTGCGCGACGAGGTGCTCGCCGTCGGCGCCCACCGCGACCAGGCTGCGGCCCGGGCCGGGCTGGGCGTGCAGGAGGGACGCACGCTGGTGGTCGAGTTCGCCGGGTCCCTGGGTTCGCGGCGCCTCAACGACGCGACCTTTGAGTGCGCCCGCCGCTGGGCCGGCCGCGACGACCTGGCGATCTACCACGTGGTCGGCGGCCGGGACTGGGACGACGACCGTGTGCCCGCCGAGCTGACGGCGCTGCCGGCGGACGGGTCCGGGCTCTGGTATCGGGCGGTGCGCTACGAGGACCGCATGGACCGGGTGCTCGCCGCCGCCGACCTGGCAGTGTGCCGCTCGGGCGGCACCACCGTGGCCGAGCTCGCCGTCGTCGGGGTGCCGTCCGTGCTCGTCCCGCTGCCCATCGCCACCCGCGACCACCAGCGGTTCAACGCCGGGCCGCTGGTCGCTGCCGGCGCTGCCGTGCTGGTGGACGACGCCGAGTTCGACGGCGACCGAATGGAGGCAGAGGTCCTGCCGCTCCTCGAGACGGGGCGCCTCGCCCAGATGTCGGCAGCCGCCAAGTCGCTCGGCCGTCCGGACGCGGCCGCGGCGGTCGCCGCGCTCGTGTCGGAGGCGGCCCGTGCCTGAGGCGCCCGACCTCTCTGTCCCCCGGCACGTCCACGTGGTGGCCGCCGGCGGCGCCGGCATGTCGGCCATCGCGACGGTCCTGGCCCAGTCCGGCCACACGGTGACCGGCAGCGACGCGGCCGACGGCGCTGCGCTCCGTCGCCTCGAGGACCTGGGCGTGCGGGTCCGGGTGGGCCATTCCGCCGCCGCCGTCGAGGGCGCCGACCTCGTCGTCGTCTCGACCGCCGTGGCCGCCGACAACCCCGAGGTGGTCGCAGCCCGTGCGGCGGGGATCCCCGTGCTGAACCGGCGCGAGCTGCTCCCCGCGTTCGCGGCGCGACAGCCGTTCCTGTCGGTGGCCGGCACCCACGGCAAGACCACGACGTCGTCGATGCTCGCGGTCGCCCTGGACCGGGCCGGCGAGGCACCGTCGTTCCTGGTGGGCGCCGAGGTGGCGGCGCTCGGCGCCTCGGCCGGGTTCCGGTCCGGCCGGCACATGGTGCTGGAGGCCGACGAGAGCGACGCGACGTTCCTCGCCGGTCCGCGCGCCGGTGCGCTGGTCACCAACCTGGAGCCCGACCACCTGGAGTTCTGGGGCGGGTGGGACGAGCTGCGGGCCGGGTTCGTGGAGTTCCTCGAGGGGACCGACGGGCCGTGCATCGTGTGCGCCGACGACGCGGGCTCGGCCGCACTGGTCGACGCGGTGTCGGTGCCGGTCACCACGTACGGGACCGCGGCGGGGGCGACCCACCGGGTCGTCGACCTGGAGCTGACCGCCGACGGGTCGTCGTTCCGCCTCGAGGGACCTGCCGGCGGCGTCGGGGTCGGGCTGGTCGTGCCGGGTCTGCACAACGCACTCAACGCCGCAGGCGCGCTCGCGCTCGCCGTCGAGATCGGCGTCGACCCTGCTGCTGCAGCGGCAGGCCTCGGCGAACACACCGGGGTGGCACGACGGTTCGAGCACCGCGGCCGGACCGACGGCATCACGTTCGTGGACGACTACGCCCACCTGCCCACCGAGGTCCGCGCCGCGCTCGCCGCCGGACGGAGCGGCGGGTGGGGGAGGGTGGTCGCCGTCTTCCAGCCCCACCGCTACTCGCGCACCGAGGCGCTCGGGACCGAGTTCGGAACCTGTTTCGCCGACGCCGACGTGCTGGTCCTGACCGACATCTACGCGGCGGGGGAGGCCCCGCGCGACGGGGTGACCGGCCGGGTCGTCCTCGACGCCGCCGTCGCGGCCGGACCCGACCGTGACGTGCGGTGGGCCGGGACGCTCGACGAGGTCGCCGACCTGCTCGCCGACGAGCTCCGCCCCGGCGACCTCTGTCTGAGCGTGGGCGCCGGCGACGTCACCCGCGTCGCCGACATGGTCCAGGAGCGTCTCGTGGCCCGACCGGCTGGCGGGGGAGCGCAGTGAGCCCTGCGCTGGGCGACCGGCTGTCGTTCCTGGGTGACCGGCTCCGTCGTGACGTCCCTGTCGGCCCGCTGACGACCTACCGGGTCGGCGGTCCGGCCCGATGGTTCCTCGAGGTCGTGGACGGCGAGGAGCTCGCAGCGGTGGCCGCGGCGCTTGCCGGGACCGCCCCCGAGGTCCTGGTGGTGGGGCGAGGCTCCAACCTGCTGGTGGCCGACGCCGGGTTCGACGGGCTGGTACTGCAGCTGGGCGAGTCGTTCGCATCGGTGGACATGGCGCCGACGCCGGGCCCCGACGGCGCGGTCGTCGTACGTGCCGGCGGCGCTGCGGCGCTGCCCGTCGTCGCCCGCCGCACGGTCGAGGCGGGGCTCACCGGGTTCGAGTGGGCGGTGGGTGTCCCCGGGTCGGTCGGCGGTGCGGTGCGCATGAACGCCGGCGGCCACGGCGCCGACATGGCGGCCTCACTCATGACGGTCCGCCTCGTGGACCTGGCCACGGGTGAGGATGTGGAGGTCATGGCCACGGACCTCGCCCTCTCGTACCGCAGCTCGTCGGTCGCCCCGACGCAGGTGGTGGTGCGCGCGGACCTGGCGCTGCAGCCGGGCGACCGCGAGACCGGTGCCGCCACCCTGTCCGAGATCGTCCGCTGGCGCCGGGAGCACCAGCCGGGCGGCCAGAACGCCGGGTCCGTCTTCACGAACCCCGCCGACGACTCCGCCGGACGCCTGGTGGACACCGCCGGGTGCCGCGGGCTCCGCATGGGGTCGGCCGAGGTGTCGACCAAGCACGCCAACTTCATCCAGGCCGACGCCGGCGGCTCGGCCGACGACGTGTTCGCGCTCATGGTGGAGGTGGCCCGGCGCGTGCGGGAGCACCACGGCGTCGTGCTCCACCCGGAGACCCGGATGGTGGGCTTCCCCGAGTTCGGGGCGGTGCTGGACGGCGGTGCGGCGTCATGACCGACGTGCTCGACCACGACCTCGACCATGCCCACGACGACGTCCCCGAGGACGGCAGCGGGACCGCGCCCCGTCGTCACCGGCTCCGGTGGACGCTGGTGGGGCTGCTCGTCGTCCTGCTCGTCGCGGCGGCCGTCGTGGCCTTCACCCCGCTGGTGGCCGTGCGCACCGTGGACGTCCAGGGCGAGGTCGACGTCCCCCGGGAACGGCTCCTCGACGCGGCCGGCATCCACGTCGGTGACCCCGTCGCCCGGATCGACCTCCGTGCGGCCCGCGACGGGCTGCGGGCCCTTCCGCAGGTCGCCTCGGCCAAGGTCGTGCGGAACTGGGACGGCACGGTCCGGATGACGCTCACGCCGGAGCGGCCCCTCGTGGGGATCGTGGGGCCGGACGCCGCGGCCGAGGTCTCGTCCAACGGCCGGGTGCTCCGGGTCGTCAAGGACGCTGCGGCACTGCCGTCGATCCTGCCGCGGGTCGCGGTGGAGCGGTTGCCCCGGCTCCGGGCCGGACAGTCGCTCGGCGCTCCGGTCGACGACGTGCTCGAGGTCTACGCCGAGGCCAGCGGCGCACTGCTCGCCGAGCTGTTCGACGGGAAGGTCGACGCCTCGGGGGCACTCACGTTCACGTCGCCCCGCGGCGGCACGATCCTGTTCGGCCCGGTCGACTCGGTGCCGTCCAAGCTGCTCGCCGTGGAGACGATCCTGGGCGGCCGGGTGGTCCGCACCTGCCTCGCGACCCTCGACGTGCGTGACCCGGAGCGCCCGACCGTGAGCCGCCAGGCCGGCTGTGCGGTGTCAGGGCCGACCACCGGGTCGACCGGGTCGGGCGCGAACTCCGGCAACGGCGCTGCCACCGGCGGGACCACCGGCACCACACCGCCGCAGACCGGCAAGCTCGTCTGCACGAAGGTGGGCTGCAAGGTCGTGGCCGAGGACGGCTCGCTGATCTCGGGGAACCCCGCGGTCGGCGACCCCGGCGCCCCGGCCACGGACGCCGGCAAGCCGGCGGGCGGGACTGGGACCGGCGCAGCCACCACCGGTGGGGCGGGCGGAACCGGGACCGGTGCGCCGGCGACGACGGTGCCCCCGGCGGGCGGAAAGCTGGTCTGCACGAAGGTCGGCTGCAAGGTCGTCCCGGGCTAGCCAGACCCACGCCCTGTGGAAAAACGGGCAGGATCGTTGCCCTGACGGCCGTTTGTCCGTAGTCTCAGGCTCTACATCAGGTTCAGTCGACCTCGACCTCCACCGCAGAGTGAGCCCTCCGGCCACGAGCGCAAGAGCCAGGGGAAGCCAGAACGACGTCACGGGGAGCAGGGCTCCCTATCCGGAGGTGGCGAGATCCATGGCCCACAACCCGCAGAACTACCTCGCGGTCATCAAGGTGGTCGGCATCGGCGGCGGTGGCTGCAACGCCGTCAACCGCATGATCGACGCCGGCCTGAAGGGCGTGGAGTTCATCGCCGTGAACACCGACGCGCAGGCGCTGCTGATGAGCGACGCCGACATCAAGCTCGACATCGGCCGTGACCTGACCCGTGGTCTGGGCGCCGGCTCCGACCCCGACGTCGGTCGTCAGGCCGCCGAGGACCACCGGGCCGAGATCGAAGAGGTCCTCCGTGGCGCCGACATGGTGTTCGTCACCGCCGGCGAGGGCGGTGGCACCGGCACCGGTGCGGCCCCCGTCGTGGCCGAGGTCGCCAAGTCGCTCGGCGCGCTCACCATCGCGGTCGTCACCCGTCCGTTCAACTTCGAGGGCCGTCGCCGCTCCGTGCAGGCCGACCAGGGCATCGGCAAGCTCAAGGAGAAGGTCGACACCCAGATCGTCATCCCGAACGACCGGCTGCTCACCGTCGCCAACGACAAGACCTCGGTGCTCAACGCGTTCAAGATGGCCGACGAGGTACTGCTCCAGGGTGTGCAGGGCATCACCGACCTGATCACGACCCCGGGCCTGATCAACACCGACTTCGCCGACGTTCGGATGATCATGAGCGACGCCGGCTCCGCCCTCATGGGCGTCGGCTATGCGACCGGTGAGGGTCGTGCCCTCCACGCCGCCCGCCAGGCGATCTCCTCCCCGCTGCTCGAGGCCGCCATCGACGGTGCCCGCGGCATCCTCCTCAACATCTCCGGCGGGTCCGACCTGAGCCTGTTCGAGGTGAACGAGGCGGCGTCGGTCATCCATGAGGTGGCCCACCCCGAGGCCAACATCATCTTCGGCACGGTCATCGACGACGACATGGGCGACGAGGTCCGCATCACCGTCGTGGCCGCCGGGTTCGAGCGCTGGGACGAGGCTGGCTCCGGCCGCCGGCCCAGCTCGTCCGCCCGCCCGTCCGACTCCGAGTCCTCGGTGGTCGACGTCTTCAAGGACGACGGCGGCGACGACGGCGACGACCTCTTCGAGGGCGACGACGACTTCGACGTCCCCTCGTTCCTGAAGTAGCCCGCCCCGCGTGGCCTGGCGTCACGTCGAGTCCCGCCCCGGTCTCCCGGCCGTCCATTTCGCGTTCTCCGGCGCGGACGACGGCGACCTGGCCGTCGACGTCCCGGCCGCCGAGCTCGATCGGCGTCGGACCGACGTCATGCCTGGCCCGTGGACGTGGCTGCGCCAGGTCCACGGCGCCGACGTCGTGCAGGTCGAGGAGCCGGGCCAGCACGCCGGCGCCCACGCCGACGCGTCGGTGACGACGGTGCCGGGCGCCGTGCTCGCCGTCCAGACTGCCGACTGTGCCGGGGTGCTGCTGCTCGGCACCGGCCCGGACTCCGTGGCGGTCGCTGCCGCGCACGCCGGATGGCGCGGCCTGGTCGACGGGGTGCTGCAGGAGGCGGTCGGCCACCTCCGGGCCGCCGGGGCCACCAAGGTCGAGTGGCTGCTCGGACCATGTATCGGTCCGGCGTCCTACGAGTTCGGGGAGCATGACCTGGCGGTGCTCGTCGATCGTTACGGGCCGTCGCTCGCCGCCACCACGGCCGACGGGTCGCCGGCGCTCGACCTGCGTGCCGGGGTCCGGATCGCGCTCGCCGAGGTCGGCGCCCACCCGCTCGCGGTCGAGGGCTGGCGCAACGACGCGGTGCCGTGCACCGCGACCGACGACGGCCCCGACGGCCCGCGCTGGTTCTCGTGGCGGGCCCGCAAGGACGCCGGCCGCCAGGTGGCCGCGGTGCGGATCGGGGAGTGGCCGGCATGACGTCCGACCCGGTCGCCGCCGACCCGGTGCTGGTCGAGCAGATCTCCGGACGGTCCGCCGCGCTGCGGTCCCGCTGGCGCGAGCTCACCGACCGGGACGTGCGGCTGGTGTGCGTGACCAAGGCCCACGGTCCCGAGGTCGCGGCCGCAGCGCTCGCTGCCGGCCTCGCCGACCTGGGCGAGAACTACGCCCAGGAGCTGGCGGCGAAGGCCGCACTCTTTGCGCTGCACCCTCCGGCCGGACCGGTTCCTCGGTGGCACTTCATCGGCCAGCTGCAGCGGAACAAGGTGCGGCTCGTCGCGCCGCATGCCGACTGGTGGCACACCGTCGACCGTCCCCCGCTGGCGGACGAGGTCGCCCGCCGGGCTCCCGGCGCGTCGGTGTTCGTGCAGCTGGACCTCGCCGGCATCCCCGGCCGCGGGGGCTGCGACCCGGCGGAGGCCCCCGCGCTCGTCGCGCACGCCCGGGCCGCCGGTCTCGACGTGGTCGGGCTCATGGGTGTCGCACCGCCCGGGACGCCCGAGGAGGCTCGTCCCGGGTTCCGGCTCCTCGTGCAGATGGCCGACGACCTAGGACTTCCGGAGCGCTCGATCGGGATGAGTGGTGACGCCGACGTGGCCGTCGAGGAGGGCGCCACCGTGGTGCGCGTCGGGTCGGCCCTGGTCGGTCCGCGTCCGGCGGTCCGCCCGAGGTCACAGTGACTACTAAGGTTGCCGACGAGGAGCAGTGCTGATGTCGAACTGGATGAAGAACGCCCGCACGTGGCTCGGTCTCGGGAACGAGGAGTTCTACGACGACGAGTACGGCGACCCCATGGACGAGGGGTACGAGGACGACTACTACGACGAGCCTGAGCCGGCGCGTCCCGCCGCCCGGCCGCAGGTGCGGGCCGTCCCGGCCGGCAACCCGTCGGGCGGTTCGTCGTCGGGCGGTGGCGGTCAGGACGAGTGGGAAGAGTCCGACGCCGGCGTCCGGGTGCTGCCCGCGGCCGACGGCGAGACCCGCAGCGTCGTGCGCCCCCTCCCGTCGAACTCCAACCCCCACGTGGTCGTCCTGCGGTCGTTCAACGACGTGCAGGAGGTGGCCGACACCTTCAAGCGTGCCCAGCCGGTGATCCTCAACCTGGGCTCGGTCGACAAGGAACTCTCGCGGCGGATCATCGACTTCGCGAGCGGCCTCTGCTACGGCCTTGAGGGCAACATGGAGCGCGTCGCCGAGGCGGTGTTCCTGGTGAGCCCGCAGGGTGCGTCGATCTCTGACGACGACCGTCGTCGCTACCGGTCCGGCAACCTGGGCGACTGACGAACGCGTCACTGGCCCCCTCGAGCACCCCGGAACCTGACCCATGATCTTCGCGTTCGGCATCATGTCGGTCGTCTGCCTGCTGCTGAACCTGTTCCTGGTCCTCGTGTTCGTACGGGTCATCCTGAGCTGGTTCCCTCCGACGGGCGGCGTGTTCGACGCCGTGCAGCAGTGGGTCTTCCAGGCCACCGAATGGGCGTTCGCCCCGCTCCGGAAGGTCCTCCCGCCGGTGCGTCTTGGCGCCGCCGCGCTCGACCTGTCGCCGATCGTCCTGCTGGTCGGCATCTCGGTCCTGAAGGGCCTCCTCCGCTGCTAGCGGGCTCGTTCGGACTGCCGCGGACCGGCACGGGGCGGGCACTACGATCGTCCTCATGGAGCTGACCCCAGAGCTGTTCGAGAAGATCGAGTTCACCGAGCGTCGTCGCGGCTACGACACCGAAGAGGTGGAGACCTTCCTCGAGCAGGCCGGTACGGCGCTGGCCCAGATGCTGGCCTCCGTCCGTCAGACCGAGGCCTCGGCCGCCGATGCGGACAGCCGCATCGCCGCCCTCGAGACCCAGCTCGCCGAGGCCCAGACCGCGTCGTCGGCCGTGCCGTTGAACGAGGAGGAGGAGGTCGAGCAGGCGGCCCGCACGCTGCTTGCCGCCCGCCGCACGTCCGAGGCCATCGAGGACGAGGCCCGCAAGAAGGCCCAGGAGCTCCTGCTCGACGCCAAGAGCCGCGCCGACCGCACCGTGTCCGAGGCGCAGGCCGAGGCCGAGGACATGGTGGCCGTGGCCCGTGCGCAGGCCGACCAGGACTCGGTCGACCACCGCGCCCGTCTGCTCGACGAGGTCCGTGACCTCGAGGCTCGCCGAGTGGAGCTCACCGAGATCGTGGGGCAGCTCGACGACCGGCTTGCTGCGTACCGCGACGAGCTCACGGCCGCGGCGGCAGAGCTGACCGCGCTCGCCACCGACCCGAGTCGCGTCGGTCCCCGCCCCGCAGTCGCCGTGCCGGTCGACGAGGTCCTCCCTGGCGGTGCTGGTGCCGAGCACGCGGCGACCGAGTCCGTCGACGAGCCCGAGTCCGAGGCCGTCGACGAGGCCGAGGCCGGGACCGAGTCGGACCCTGCACCCGTCACGGGCGCGGTGCCGACGGTGGACCCCATCACCGGTGCGGTGCCGCCGGTGACCGGTGCGGTGCCGACGGTCGACCCCATCACGGGGTCGGTCCCTGTGGCCGAGCCGGCGACCGGCGTGGTCTCCATGGTGCCGCCGGCCGCGCCGTCCTCGGCGCCCGCCACCGGGTCGGTCCCGGAGGTCGAGTTCGAGTCGATCGAGGACGCCACGGGCGTGTCGACCGGAGCGGTGCCCGAGGTGACGCCGCCGGCCGCGGCCTGGCCGCCGGTCGGTGAGGGCGAGCCCACGGTCGTGGACCCCGCAGCCCTCACGGACGAGCCGTTCACCGGCTCGAACCCCGCCGTCCGCGACCGCTACCTCGACGACCTCGAGCAGGCCGTCAACGACCCGGAGCCGCAGGCCGACGAGGCCATGACCGCGTTCTTCGAGGGCGCGGCGGAGGGCAAGTCCCGCCGCTTCG
>CAJANQ010000591.1 GCA_903941145.1 uncultured Actinomycetes bacterium | reverse complement strand
GAGGGCGTCACCGACCCGAGCGGGTCGTTCACGCAGGTGGGGACCGGCCCCCGGTACGCAACCGGCACTGCGAGGGTGACGGAGCTCCAGGTGCGCACCGCAGGCTCCAGCCCCGCCGAGGAACGGGTCCTCTACGTCCGTATCGACCCTGCAGCGCCGGGCACCACCGGCCCGCTCCATCTCCCGGCAGCCGGTGTTTCGTCCACGACCAGTGTCGACGGACGGGTCGTGCTGCTCAACCCGTTCCAGGCGACCTCGTCCCTCGACGACAGTTCGCAGGTCGAGATCAGGGCCTACGACGGCGAGAGCCGGCCGTCGGCGCTCGACCCTGCTGCCGCCAGGGCTCTGCTCGCCGGGCTCCACCGCCGCAGCCCGGCCGACGCCCAGCTCGTCAACTCGCTCACGCTCGGCGACGCCGGTCCCGACGGCGCTGCACCGGCCGGGTTCTGCCGGGATGGCTGAACCGGTCGGCTAGGAGCCGGCCTTCTTGGCCGTGACCTGCATCGCGCCATCCTTGTCGCGCAACGTGAGCGTGCCGCCGACCACCTCGTAGTCGGTGGTCCGGCCAAGTGCGTCGGCCATCTGCTGGTCGGCCTTCGCGGCGTCGCCCTCGCAGAGCTTCTTGGTCGAGGCGACGGGACCGAAGGTCAGGGGTTCCTCGCCTGTCGTCGAGTAGGTCGCCGAGAGCGTGTTGCAGCCTCCGGTGACGGTGACCTGACCGTCAGCGCCAAAGTCCATGGCCAGCAAACCGGTCGCGGCCGACGACTCGAGCCCGCCCGTGCCGTTGTTCAGGCCGGTGACGTTCCACTCGCCCTCCAGCGATGTGTCCTCGGCCGAGTAGGTGAACCGGACGTTGGCACCGACCTTCAGGGTGAGGGTCCTGTCGCTGATGGCGTAGCTGGTCACGTCGCCCAGACCAGTGGTGAGGGCTTCTTCCTGCGCCGTGAGCGCCGGGTCGGTACACGCCCGGCGGGTCATGGGGCCGAGCGAGATGGTCAGGTCCGAGCCCGACACCTTGTAGGTACCGGCGAAGTTGTTGCAGCCGGTCGTGCCCGACATGTTGCCGTCCTCGGCGAACTGCAGCACGGCGTCCTGGCCCTGCGTCGTCCCAGGGGTGGAGCCGTTGGCGGCGGTGAACGACACCAGGCCCCACGGGTTGGCGGTCAGGTCCATGGTCGAGCCCTTCTGCCCCTTCTCGTCCTCTCCCTGCTCAGTGGTGGAGGTCGTGGTCGAGCTCTTGGCGGTGCCGCCGTCGTCCGAGCTGCTGCAGGCGGCAAGCGCCAACAGCGGCGAGAGCACCAGCACCACTGCCACGACTGTCCGAGTCCGTCCCCGCACGTTCCACCTCCGACCGGTCGTCACCCCCGGACGCCAGCGCACGCACGCTACCTGCAGATGTGGCGGTCAGACCGCTAGCGCAGAGGAGTCGCCAGCCAGGTCCACGCGGACCGACACCCGGTCACCCGAGCGGGCAACCACGCGCGCCCGGACCGGCGCTTCGTCGCCGTCGTCCAGGACGAGCCAGTCGCCCGGGGCCGGATCGAAACTCGTGTCATCAGCCCGAGGCCCATTGCTGATCCAGCACTCGACCACCATGTCATCGCCCACGGCATTGGGGTCGAACCAGAGGTCGGGCAGGGAAACTTCCACGACGATCATCGTACCGGTGGCCGCTGTCCGGCCCATGCGGGATTGTCGACTGGCCCGTCGAAGTGTGATCGCACGTCCGCGAACACTTCACTCGTCGGAGCAGCGAGCGCGACCGTCCAGTGCGGCGCTTCCAGCGTCGGCAAGAGCGGGAACCCGGCCTCGACGAGATCGGCGCCGAGAGCAAGGTGAAGCCGCCGACGGGAGGCCACGATCGGCCGCAGCCGGGCAAGTTCGACGAAGTCACCGTCCGGAACTTCAAGAACAGAGAAGCCCCAGAAGCCCCAACGGTGACGGCACTCGGTCGCGCTCCGTACGAGGTGTTCGTCCCGCAGCGTGTTCACGCCCAGACGGACCACTACAAGCAGGTCCGGCGACGCCTCATCTCGCAGCACCAAAGGATCGAACACGCTGCGACCGTAGGAGCAACGTCCGACACCCAAGCCGGACTCCTCGGAGAACGACGAAGGCCCGGCCGTGCGGCCGGGCCTTCTTCCTGCACCCCCAACGGGATTCGAACCCGTGCCGCCACCTTGAGAGGGTGGTGTCCTAGGCCGCTAGACGATGGGGGCTGGTCACGCTGGTCCCGCCGGGGCGGTCCCAGAGATCTTGTGCAGCCCCGACACGCGGGGCCCTGGCTCGGAGGGGAGGACTCGAACCCCCAATAACTGGACCAGAACCAGTTGTGTTGCCGATTACACCACCTCCGAAAGGCGATGTCCCCGAAGGGCGCCGGAGGACTTTACCGATCCCCCGCTCGGTGCCACAAACGCCGGTCAGCTGCCCTTGGCCCGGAGCAGCCGACGGTAGGTCACGACCCGGCCGGCCGACACGAGCGCCGTCTCCCGTGCCACCTTCTGCCAGGCGGAGGAGGCCGCCGTCGGCGAGACCGTCGCCGTGAGCCCGACCTCGTCCGCGATGTCGATCAGCCGCCGCGAGTGGTACGGGTCGGACACCAGGACGACGGACTCCACCCCCTGCGTGCGCAGGACCCGTTCGGTGGCCCGGAGCGACTCCCACGTGCTGGTCCCGTCGTCGACGATCGTCAGGTCCTGGCCGGGCACGCCCTTCTTGGTCAGGTAGCGGTACCCGGCGAACGCCTCGGTGAACTGGTCGCCCGGCTGCTTATAGCCGGTGAGCACGATCCGGGGCGCGACGCCCTCCTGGTAGAGCTCGTACGCGTGGTCGAGCCGGGCCTGGAGCACCGGCGACGGCCGGCCGTTGTACTGGGCGG
>CAJANQ010000590.1 GCA_903941145.1 uncultured Actinomycetes bacterium | reverse complement strand
TGACTGCCCCGGCTCCGGTTCCTTCGCCATGGTGGCACAGGCTACCCGTGGTTGCCACGGGTCTGCCCGTCAGCCTGGTCAGGTTCCTGTCCTGGCCCCCAAGGACTTTCGCCCGGGCGGTCGGCACGGCCCGCCAGGGTGGCCGGGCCCACGGACCGGCTGCCGAACCGCTCCCGGATGGCGTCCACGGCGTCGTAGGCGGCGTCCCAGTCGGCGGCGGGGGCCCCGTCGACGCCCTGGCCTGCGTCGTCGGAACCGAAGAGGTCCAGCGACAGCTGCTCCGAGCCCTCCGTGAAGTTGCCGGCAGCCACGCCGAGCAGGCGCACCCCGCGGTGGACGGGCAGGCCGAAGAGCAGCTCGTCGGCCACCTCGACGATGGTCCTGCTCCGGTCGGTGGACTGTTCGAGCGTGCGGGCCCGCGTCACCGTCTCGCGGTCGGGGTAGCGGACCTTGACCGAGATCGTCCGCGACCTCAGGCCGGCCCGACGCAGCCGGGTGGCGACCGAGTCGGCGAGCCGCAGCACCTCGCGGTGCAGGTCGTCGACGTCGGTCAGGTCCTCCGGGAACGTGACCTCGTGGCTGACCGACTTGGGGGCCAGGTCGGGCACCACCGGCCGGTCGTCGACGGCATGGGAGAGCGCGTAGAGGTGCTCGCCGTGGGCCCGGCCGACCGCGGCGACGAGCGGGTCGAGCGGGAGCGCGGCAAGGTCCCCGACAGTGGACACCCCCATGTTCTTGAGCTTGGCGAGCGTCTTGGGGCCGACCCCCCACAGCGCCGAGACGTCGAGGGGGTGGAGGAACGCCAGCTCGTCGCCGGGGCGCACCTCGTGCACGCCGGTGCCGAACACCGGCCCTCTGGGCGTGGCCGTGGGCTTGGCCTCCTCGGACGCGAGCTTGGCCAGGAACTTCGACGGTGCGACGCCCACCGAGCAGGTCAGGCCCACCTCGTCGAGCACCTGCGCGCGCAGCCGGGCCGCGATCTCGGCGCCCTCCCCCATGAGGCGACGGGCACCCGACACGTCGAGGAACGCCTCGTCGAGCGACAGCGGCTCCACGAGCGGGGTGAAGGTGCGGAACAGCTCCATGATCTGGCCCGAGACCTGCGAGTAGAAGGCGTGGTCGCCGTGGACGAACACGGCGTCCGGGCAACGCCGCCGGGCAATGGCCGAGGACAGCGCCGAGTGGACCCCGAAGGCCCGGGCCTCGTAGGTGGCGGTGGTGATCACCCCGCGGCCGGCGTAGCTGCGCAGCGTGGCAAAGCGCAGCTCGCCGTCGGGCCCGGTCACCGGCTGGTGCGCGCGGCCCCCGCCGATCACCACCGGCTGGCCGCGCAGCTGCGGATAGCGCAGCAGCTCGACGCTGGCATAGAACGCGTCCATGTCCAGATGCGCGATCAGGCGGGTGGGCGCGCTCACCGCCGCCGCCCGCCTGCACTACACTGGCAGCCCCCGGCCCGCCAGGCGCCATCGCCATGATCATCCACTCGCTGCTCGACACCGATCTGTACAAGTTCACCATGATGCAGGTGGTGCTGCATCACTTTCCGGGCGCGCAGGTGGAGTACCGCTTCAAGTGCCGCAACCCTGGCATTCCGCTGGCCGGCCTGATCGACCAGATCCGCGAAGAGATCCAGCACCTGTGCACGCTGCGCTTTCGCGAGCGCGAGCTTGACTACCTGCGTTCGCTGCGCTTCATCAAGAGCGACTTCGTCGACTTCCTGGGCCTGTTCCAGATGAACGAGAAGTATGTGTCGGTGACGCCCTCGGCGAGCGCGCCGGGCGAGATCGACATCACGGTGCGGGGTCCCTGGCTGCACACCATCCTGTTCGAGATCCCGGTGCTGGCGATCGTCAACGAGATCTACTTCCGCAACACCGTGCGGGTGCCCGATTACGCCGAGGGGCGCCGGCGCCTCGAGCACAAGATCGCGCTGATCGCCGGCGATCCCTCGCTGGCCGACATGAAGATCGCCGACTACGGCACCCGTCGGCGCTTCTCGCGGCTGTGGCACGAGGAGGTGCTGATCGAATGCGCCAACCGCATGGGCGCGCACCTCGCCGGCACCTCCAATGTGTACTTCGCCATGAAGTACGGCATGACGCCGCTGGGCACCATGGCCCACGAGTACCTGCAGGCCTGCCAGGCGCTGGGCCCGCGCCTGCGTGATTCGCAGACCTTCGCCTTCGAGACCTGGGCGCGCGAGTACCGCGGCGACCTCGGCATCGCGCTGTCGGATGTCTACGGCATGAGCGCCTTCCTGCGCGACTTCGATCTCTACTTCTGCAAGCTCTTCGACGGCGCCCGCCACGATTCCGGCGATCCCTTCGAGTGGGGCGAGCGGCTGATCGCGCACTACGACGCCAACCGCGTCGATCCGC
>CAJANQ010000589.1 GCA_903941145.1 uncultured Actinomycetes bacterium | reverse complement strand
GTGGTCGGTCTGCTGGTGACCACGTCGCCGACCGCCTCCGCCCCCCAGCGCTCGACGACACCGGCCGGCGTGGCTGCGCCGGTGGGGGCCCAGGGCGGGCGGATCTCGAGGCCCGGTGTGGTCTCGTTCTCCGCGGCCAAGCGGGCCGGCACGGTCGACCAGATCAAGTGGGGTGACCGGTGCGACACGACCGAGGGCGTCCTGAAGATGCCGCTGGCGCCGCCACCCGAGTGTTTCGCCCCGTTCAGCGGTGACAACGGCGGCAGCACCGCGCAGGGCGTCACCAAGGACACCATCAAGGTGGTGGTCTGGGTCTCCCAGGACAACGACCCGATCCTGAGCTTCGTGTACCGCCAGATCAGCAGCAAGGACACCGGGTCGACCGACTTCCTGACCTACCAGTCGTACCTGAAGCTCATCGAGACCTACTACGAGACCTACGGCCGCAAGGTCGAGCTGGTCCGGTGGACGGCGACCGGGCCGATTAACGACCCGGTGTCGGCGGCGGCCGACGCCGAGACCATCGCCCGCGACATCAAGCCGTTCGCCGTGCTGGGTGGACCGTCGTTCACGGGGGCGTTCGGCGAGACGATGGTCAAGAACAAGATCCTTTGCATCTCGTGCGGCGGCGGCGACACGAACAAGTACTGGATCGACAACGCGCCCTATGCGTTCTCGATCATGAAGAACTACGAGCAGAACGCGCAGCAGACCATCGAGTACGTCGGCAAGCGGGTGGCCAACCGCCCGGCGGCGCACGCCGGCGAGGGCCTGAAGGACAAGCCCCGTCGTCTCGGGATCGTCTACGTGACCGGCGCACTGGGCACGGCCGACACCTATGGGGTGTTCTCCCAGCAGTTGAAGGAGCGCTACGACGCAGAGTTCGTCGAGAAGGCCTCCTACACCGACCCGGTGAGTCTGGCTGGACAGGCCCGCGAGATCATCGCCCGGTTCAAGGGGGCCGGCGTCACGACCATCCTGTTCGCCGGCGACCCGCTCGCCCCGCAGACGCTGACCGAGAACGCACAGCAGCAGGACTACCACCCGGAGTGGATCATCACGGGCGCCGCGCTGGTGGACACGAACATCTTCGGCCGCACCTACCAGCAGGAGCAGTGGTCCCGGGCCTTCGGTCCGTCGAACCTGTTCGCCCGGGCCCTCCCGACGGTGTTCGGGCCGCAGTACCTGCACAAGTGGTTCTTTGGCCGCCCCCCGGCCTCGCCGACCAACGCACCGCTGATCCTCCCGAACCTGCAGCTGCTGATGGGCGTGATCCAGGGCATGGGCCCGCAGGTGACGGCCCAGGACTTCCAGGACGTCATCTTCAACACCCCGATCTACCCGGGGACACCCATCGCGGCGCAGATCTCGTGGGGCGACCGCGGTGTGTGGCCCGAGACCGACTTCACCGGCCTCGACGACCAGACCGAGGTGTGGTGGGACCCGGCGGCGGTGGGCCCGGACGAGTCGGGCACCGTGGCCAAGGGGATGTGGGCCTACGTGGACGGCGGCCGGCGTTTCCTGCCGGGCAAGTGGCCGAAGGCGGCCCCCGACGTGTTCGAGCCCAAGGGCGCAGTGACCGTGTACCGGGAGCTGCCGCCCGGCATCACGCTGCCGGACTACGCGCCGATCCCCGCCAAGAACTAGCGGGCGACCGTCCTAGGAGTCCGGGTGCTCGCGGAGGAACTCCTCGAGCTCCTCGGCCAGCTCGTCCCCCGACGGCAGGTGGTCGAACCCGAACGTCGGCGGCTCGTCCGGCCCGCCCAGGCCCTGGTCGGCCATCTCCTCGAGCTGGGCGACCATCGACTGGTGCTGTGAGTTCTCGCCGACCAGCTCGTCCAGGCGGATCCGGGCGGCGCGGGCCTCGCCGGGCAGCTCGCCGGTCGGGATCTCCAGGCCGGTCAGCTCGCCCAGCCCCTCGAGCAGCGCCACGCTGCCCGCCGGGTACGGCATGGTCGACACGTAGTGGGGCACCTGGGCCCACAGGCCGAGCGTCGGGATGCCCGCCTCGTTCAGCGCCACGTCCAGCGCGGTCTGGATGCCGGCAGGAACGTCGAGCGTGCCGCGCACATAGCCGTGCAGCTGGTTGCTCAGCTCGACCGACGAGGTCGTGACCGCCAGGTTGGTGCTGCGGGTGTGGGGCACCGGCGCGGGGTAGGCGCCCAGTGTCACCACCATGCGGCAGCCGAACTGCTCGGCCAGCGCCACCACGCCGTCGCAGAACGCGCGCCACTCGAAGTCGGGCTCGGCACCCACGAGCAGCAGCAGGTCGTTGCCGCCACCGTCGGTGCCCGCCCGCAGCTCGGTGGCCGGCCAGATGAGCTCGGTGATGACGCCGTTGACGAGCTGCATGATCGGACGGCGGGCCCGGTGGTCAAGGAGCCGGTCGGCGTCGAACACGGCGACCGTGTCGGCGTCGGCCGCGGTGAGCAGCACCGACATGGCGTTGGTGGCCGCCACACCGGCGTCGATCCAGCCCTCGAGCGCGACGACCATGACCGGGTCCACCAGCTCGGGCGACCACTGCAGGTCGACGATCGGTTCGCTCATGGGTGTCTCTCGATCAGTCGGTGCCGGTGGTGAGGCCGGCGTCGGCGACGGCCTGCTCGGTGAGCTCGGCCAGCTTGTCCAGCATGTACCGGAACCCGGTGACCTGCTCGGCAGGCACGTCGCCCATCGCGCCGCCGGCGTAGCGGGCATACACCCCGGCGATGATGCAGGTCAGCTTCCAGTAGCCGAACGCCACG
>CAJANQ010000588.1 GCA_903941145.1 uncultured Actinomycetes bacterium | reverse complement strand
GCACTGTGCTCGCCGACCCGTGGCTGCCTGCTGACCGGCCGCAACCACCACACGCTCGGACTCGGCGCCATCACCGAGCTCGCCCTGGGCTACCCGTCGATGAACGGCGTCATGGGCTTCGAGCACGGGTTCCTGTCCGAGATCCTGGTGCGGGAGGGCTGGAACACCTTCGCGGTCGGCAAGTGGCACCTCACCCCGGCGTCCGACACGACGGCGGCCGGCCCGTTCGACCGCTGGCCCCTCGGCCGTGGCTTCGAGCGCTACTACGGGTTCATGGGTGGTGACACCGACCAGTTCCACCCGGACCTGGTGCACGACAACCACTGGGTGCCCCAGCCGTCGCAGCCCGCCGACGGCTACCACCTGAACGCCGACATCGCGGACCACGCGATCCAGTTCGTGAAGGACGCCCACGCCGCCCACCCGGAGAAGCCGTTCTTCCTCTACTACGCGACTGGCGCCGGGCACGCCCCGCACCAGGTCGAGCCCGAGTGGGTCGAGCCGTACCGGGGTCGCTTCGACGCCGGGTGGGACGCCTACCGGGTGGAGGTGTTCGAGCGGCAGAAGGCGCTCGGCCTGCTCCCGCAGGGCACCGAGCTGTCCGAGCGTGACCCCGACGTGGAGCCGTGGGACTCGCTCAGCCCCGAGGCGCGGCGCATGTACGCCCGCCAGATGGAGGTCTACGCAGGGTTCCTGACCCAGACCGACCACCACGTCGGCCGGGTGCTCGACTTCCTCGAGACCATCGGCCAGCTCGACAACACGGTCGTGATGGTCTGCTCCGACAACGGTGCGAGCGCCGAGGGCGGCGAGCACGGCACCCGCAACGAGGGGATGTTCTTCAACATGACCCCGGAGACCCTCGAGGACAACCTGGAGGTGTTCGACCAGTGGGGGAGCGAGGACACGTTCAACCACTACTCGTGGGGCTGGACCTGGGCGGGTGACACGCCGTTCCGCCGGTGGAAGCGTGAGACCTACCGGGGCGGCGTGACCGACCCGCTCGTGGTGTCCTGGCCGGCCGGGCTGGCCGCCCGCGGCGAGGTGCGGGACCAGTACTGCCACGCCATCGACGTCCTGCCGACGGTGCTCGAGCTGCTCGGGGTCCAGGCCCCCGCGCAGGTCCGGGGCGTGGAGCAGTCCGAGGTGCACGGCGTCTCGCTGGCCCCGTCCCTTGCCGACGCGGCTGCGCCGGAGGCCCACACCACCCAGTACTTCGAGATGTTCGGCCACCGGTCGATCTACCACGAGGGCTGGAAGGCCGTGTGCCCGTTCCCCGGGCCGAGCCTGGCCGAGGGCGCCGAACGCGGCCATCCGTTCGGCACCGTGGTCACCGAGGCGATCCTCGACCAGCTCGAGGCC
The DNA here is from genome assembly GCA_903941145.1 of uncultured Actinomycetes bacterium. GTDB lineage: Bacteria > Actinomycetota > Acidimicrobiia > Acidimicrobiales > Microtrichaceae > CAJANQ01. Next base: position 6,712 of record CAJANQ010000588.1, on the reverse strand, counting down.
AACGACTGGGAGCTGTACCACGTCGCCGCGGACGCGGCCGAGGTCCACAACGTTGCCGCCGAGCACCCCGAGAAGATGGACGAGATGAAGGCCCTCTGGTGGGCAGAGGCCGAGCGCTACGGAGTGCTGCCGATCTCCAGCGCCGGCCTGGAGCGCCTGCTGGCCCGTCGCCCGTCGTCCGTCGCCGGCCGGAAGGTCTACGAGTTCTTCCCCGACGGCGCCCCCATCCCGTTCGCAGTGGCGCCGCGGCCGTACAACCGGACGCACACCATCACGGCCGAGGTGCTCGTGCCCGAGGGCGGCGCCGAAGGCGTGCTCCTGACGCACGGCAGCCGTCACGGCGGGTACTGCGTCGTGGTCGAGGGCGGGCACCTGCACTACGTGCACAACTTCCTCGGGCTCAACCGGTTCACGGTGAGCTCCACCTCGCCAGTGCCGTCCGGCGAGCACCGGCTGCGCGTCGAGGTCGTCGCCACCGGCAAGCCCGACTTCGCCACCGGTCGCGGGAGCCACGCGTTCGTGCGGCTCATGGTCGACGACGACGTGGTCGGCGAGGGCGAGCTGCCCTGGACCGTGCCCAACCTCTACGCCACCACGGGCCTGAGCTGCGGCTACGCGGCCTACGACTCCGTGGACCCGGCCCGGTACCTCCCGCCGTTCAAGTTCACCGGCACGCTGCGCCGGGTCGTGCTCGACCTGACCGGCGAGGTCACCCTCAACCCCGAGGCCGAGATGACCCGCCTCATGACCCAGCAGTAGCCGACCTTGCAGCCCTGCGGCCGGTGAGGGGTCGGATTTCTTCAAGGTCGGCGGGGGAGTGAGGCGGGGGCGCGCCCGCCGGTAGGTTCTTGCAATGGGCTGGTACGAGGAGCAGGTGCTGCCGCGGGCGGTCGAGCTGACCTGCGGTGGGGCGAAGATGGAGCGCTGGCGCCGCCAGGCGGCCGAGGGCCTGACCGGCACGGTGCTGGAGCTGGGGTTCGGCTCCGGGCTCAACGTGGGGCTCTACCCCGACGAGGTGACCGAGGTGCTGGCCGTCGAGCCGTCCGAGCTGGCCCGTGCCCGAGCCGCCGCACGGGTCGCTGCCTCGGCCGTACCGGTGCGCCACGTGGGCCTGGACGGCCAACAGGTCCCGCTCGACGACGCGTCGGCCGACTCGGCGCTGTGCACGTTCACGCTCTGCACGATCCCCGACGTGGACGCAGCCCTCGCCGAGGTGCGCCGCATCGTGCGCCCCGGCGGGGCGTTCCACTTCCTGGAGCACGGGCTCGCTCCCGACGAGCCGGTCCGACGCTGGCAGCAGCGGCTGAACCCGCTCGAGCAGCGGCTCGCCGGCGGCTGTCAGCTGACCCGTGACCCGGTCGCGCTGGTGACCGCCGCCGGGATGCAGGTCGTGGAGTCGTCGGCGCGGTACATGAAGGGGCCCAAGCCGTGGACCTACTTCACCGTGGGCCGGGCGGTCGTCCCCGGCTGAACGCCGGTGGAACGGCCCGCTAGTTGAGCGGGACGGTGGCCCCGAAGCCGGGGACCGTCACGTTGAACCCGGGCAGGTTGACGCTCAGACCGCCGAGACCCGGGAACTTCAGCTTCCCGTTGATCCGCAGCGTCGTGGAGCCGATCGACACGGCACCGTTGTCCAGGTTGACCGTGGCCGAGGGGCTGGCCGTCACGGCGCTGTACTCGAGCGTCACGCCGGTCGAGTAGCTCAGGAACCCGCAGCTCAGGCGGAAGCTGCTCAGGTTGACCGAGGCGGCTGCCAGGGTGGCCGACACGTTGGGCAGGGTCACCACGCCGGCGCCCTGGATCGTCTGGGCCGGGATGTTGACGGACGGACCGTTGAAGGTGACCGCCGGCGGGTTGTACGTGCCGCCACAGCCCAGGTAGCTGACGTTCACCGAGGGGACGGAGGCGGAGAACGAACCGGCCTGCAGCGTGGTGCGAGGCACCGTGTAGGTCGGGATGGTCGTCGTGGTGGTCGACGTGGTGGTGGTCGTCGTCGTGGCCGGAGCCATGCCCGGGTCAGGCGTGCAGGCCGCGGCGCTGCCAACTGCCACCAGCAGTACTGCGGCGGCGGCGGCGCGACGGGCGCCCCTGGTCATCGATCGCATGAGTTGCTCCCTGCTTCGCCCGTGGGAACTACCCACCCTGGGCAAGGTAACGGTCGGACCCCGAAATGTGAAGCCCATTCGGGTCGATGCCCTGACCGGTCGGGGACCGGTCCCCGTCAGTCCCGGCGTGGCCGGGCCGCCGGCATCCACTCGGGACCGGCCGTCTGGTCGATCCTGGCCAGCAGCCGTTCACCGACCGGCTCCACCAGTTCGAGGAACTCAAGGGTGCGGGACTCGCCAAGCGTCCGCCAGGCCCGCTCGCAGAGCAGGTCGGTGCGGTCCTCGACCCGCTGGCGCAGTGCCAGGCCGTCGGCAGTGACGACGCCGTCGGCTGCCAGCCCACGGGCCTCGAGGTCGGCGAACGCCGCACCGAGCGCGTCGTCGTCGGCGCCGCGGCTGCGGGGGATCCAGTCCGTCGGGTAGTTGAGGAACGCGTTGTGCAGGATGCCGGCCTGGGTGCCGCTCAGGTCCTCCGACGCCAGCACCGCCCAGTGCGTGTCGCCCCGCCACTCGCGGATGCAGTTCACGGCCAGCCACGCCGAGACGAGCGGGTCGTCCGGCCGCGCCCACTGGCGGTGCGCGGCAAACAGGACTCGGCCCGAGACCGGGAGCGCGTCGGCGGCTGCCCACAGGTCGGGCCCCATCGCCGTGAGCGCGTCGCAGATCTCGGGGACGAACTCGCGCAGACCGTCACCCACCGCGGCGTTGCGGGCGTCGACCACGGCGTCCCACGTGGTCGCGGCCTCGGCCAGGTCGAGGCACACCTGAATGAAGACGGGGTGGATCGAGTAGAAGGCCGCGGCCACGGCCTGGTGGCCGGCAGGCGCGAGCGGGGCGCCGCGGCTGGCGATGTAGTAGCCGGCGCCGCCCTCGACGCCCAGGTCGGCGTACTTGGCGATGGCGGCCGGGTCCCAGTAGATCCAGCCCACCAGTCGATGGGAGGCGAGGGAGGCCCGTGCGCTGAGTGACTGCCAGTCGGTCATCTGCGGAGGCTAACGGCCAGATCGTGGCCGGCCCGAAGGTCAGCTGGGTCGTACCCCGCCCGGGAGCAGGTCGAGCACGGCCAGGTTGAACGGCCCGGTGCGGACCTTGGCCTCGACCGGCCGGACCTTGCCGTCCACCCACACCTCGGGGGCGGAGTCGACCGACAGGTTCTTGAACCAGTGCGAGGTGGGCCGCACGGTGCCGACCAGGACCAGGTGGCCGATGCGCATGGAGAGCAGGGGGACCTCCTGGCGCCGTCCGGTGCGGCGACCGGCGGTGCGCAGCATGACGAGCCCCGGGCCGACGGGCAGCGGCGCAGCAAGTCCTGACCGTGCGATGGGCGCCACGACCTTGTTCACACGGTCGAACATCTGCTTCTTGGTGGGGAGCGACGGTGCCTGGAGCGTCGGTCGCGGCAGCGCCTGGAGCCGGGGAGCCAGGTCGGTGGCCATGCTCATGCCGTGACCTCCACGCCGCGCCAGAACGCCACGCGCCCGGCCACCTGCTCGGCGCCCCCCTTGGGCTCCGGGTAGAACCACGCGGCGTCGGGGTTCACCTGGTCGCCGACCTTGATGGACCAGTAGCTGGCGGTGCCCTTCCACGAGCACACCGAGTGCGTGTCGCTCTCGACCAGGTAGGCGCAGTCAAGGGACTCCACCGGGAAGTAGTGGTTGCCCTCGACCACGACGGTGTCGTCGCTCTCGGCGATCACGGTGCCGTTCCAGACTGCTCGCATGACTGCCTCCTCGACCGGCCGGCGTGGGCGCCGGCGGGTGCTGCTGGCAGGTACAACCGTTGCCGCCGCCCGTTCTTCCCGGTCCGCCCGGGTTTCAGCCGCCGGTGATGGTGCGGCGGGTGAGCCCGGGGTCGGCCTCGATCTGGGCGTCGGTGAACCGGAGCGGGCGCACCGCCTGCTCCGAGAACGCCACAGTGCCGTCGACGTGGTGCGGTGAGCGAGGGTCTTCGCTCTGGCCGTAGGCGAGCAGGCCGACGCCGACGGGGCCCTCTGCCGTCAGGTCGACCGACATCAGGAACGACGCGCCGTAGACCACCGAGTAGCCGCCCTGGGCCAGACCGGTGGCGTCCCTGCCGGCGATGCGGGTCGGCTGCTTCGGTGCGGGCTCGAGCGTCATGGGTGGGAGCACGACGACCGGGTCGAGCACGTTCATCACGCCGTCGGACTCGGTGCCGCCGTGGACCGGAACGCGGACGCCGCCGCGGTCGGCCCACTGGCAGTCGCGGAACGAGGCGTCGAGCGGAAGCCCGGCCGCGGCCAGGACGCGGGCCGCGTGACCCGCGGCCTGCACGACCGGGTCGACGCCGCCCTCCGGCGCAGGGGCGAGCGTGTGCGGGGTGCCGATGACGTCGTCGGGGTCGAACCCGACGGCGAACAGCCCACCGGCGTCGAGGCGCTGCTCCTTGGGGAAGCCGGCGACCAGCTCCCGCCACAGCGCCGCGCCAGGGTCGTCCAGGCCGGTGGTCCCGCCCCACGCCGCCAGCACGTCGGCCACGGCGGCCAGGTCGGCCTGGTGGCCCTCGACGGTCACGGTCCCTGCGGCCCGGCAGCGCTCGACCACTGCGTCACGGAGCAGCACGGCGCTGTAGGAGACGTTGTCGAAGATGGTCCCGAGCAGGACGTCGTTGGTGACGCCGCCGCGCTCGGTCAGCTCCCGGGCGCGCAGCAGGTTCATGCGGGTGCGCAGCGAACGCGGCGTGGCCTCCATGCCGGCCAGCGACGGGAAGCCGGTGAGCCGCTCCGACCAGTGGGTCGACCAGTGCGAGTCGTTGGCGTTGACCATGGCGTCACGCCGTTCCATGGCCGGGTAGCGCGACGGCGGCTCCAGGCCGGGGGAGCGGGCGTCCGGGTGGTCCTGCCACTCGTCGCCGGGGTCGGACCCGTCGAGCAGGGCGATGCGGTTCTGCGAGAGCAGCATCGCAATGAAGTCGGTCTGGTTGCGCTCGACGTACCGGGCGTCGGCCTCGGGGGTCAGGCGCGGAGTTGCGGAGCCGTCGATGTAGAGCGCGTCGCCGGCGGAGTCGGCCGCCATGGTGTTGACCCACGGGATGCCCTTCACCCGGTCGAAGACGCTGCGCAGCTCGGCCACCGAGCGGGACCGGCCCATCTCCAGGAAGTGCTCGACGACGGCGGTGTTGTCGACGTTGGCGTCGCGGTAGGTGAACGCCAGCTCGGTACCCCAGCCCAGCAGCGGCATGTTGAGCATCGGGCCGTAGTGCGTGCGCCACAGCGTGCGGGTCACGGGCTCGGCACCGAGCACCTCGACGGTGTGCTCCTCGGACGTCATGGCCCGGGTGTCGTCGCCGTAGCGGTAGGCGGTGGGGTCGGTCGGGTCCAGGTCGAGCCGGTAGAGCGTGAACCGGTGGCCGACCGAGAACGTGTGGGTCCACGCCAGCGAGTCGTTGAAGCCCATCTGGACGCCGGGCGTGCCGAGGAGGGAGACGCCGTAGACGTCGTACTCGCCGGGGACCGTCAGGTGGCACTCCCAGAACCGGGCCTCGCCGTACCAGGGGAAGTGCGGGTTGGAGAGCACCATGCCGCCGCCGGACGCCGTGACGTCGCCGCCGACGGCCCAGCCGTTGCTGGCCAGCTGGGCGCCACCGAGCGCCTCGATCGGCGAGGGCGGCTGCGGCCCGTCGGGCCCGGGCGCCTCGGCCCGGCCGACCAGCTGGGCGACGTTGCGGCCGCTGGCCATCATCGCCACGTCCTGCAGGTAGGTGGCCAGGTCCTCGACCGTGATGGGTCGGACCCACTCGGCACCCTCGGCCCACTCAGCGACGGACGCCCCGGCGAGCACCTCTTGGACGCGCAGGTTGTAGCCCGCCGTGTAGCCCTCGATGAGCTCGCGCAGGTGGGCCGGCTGGGCGTCCAGGAACGCGGTGACGCGGTCACGCAGGCCGAGCATCCGGTAGCCCAGGTCGGACGCGGTGTGGGCGTCGAGCGGGCCGGGGCCGAAGAACTTGGCCCGCTCGCCGCGGACCTTGACGATCTGCTCGGCGACCACGGCCAGGTGGTCGCGGGCGCACGCCCAGCCCTGGCCCAGACCCAGGCCGCCCCAGTCCTCGGCCCGCACGTGCACGACGCCGTGCGTGGTGGTGCGCAGGTCGGCGGTCCAACGTCCGCTGCCGACCTCGTTCGTCCCCGTGGTGCTCATGCCGACATCCTTCCCCTCCGGCCCGTTACGCCCGAAATCTTCGCGATCTCCCACCTCGGCGGTGGGTGGACAGCCAGATTTCGGTAGGTGGGAGGCGGGTCAGCCGTGCTGCCAGAAGCGGTTGAAGAGCGAGTTGGTGCCCTCGAGCGCGGCGGCGTCGAGCGCGGCCATGTCGGTGGTGCTCAGCTCCCAGCCGAGCGCACCGGCGTTCTGGCCGGCCTGCTCGGCGTTCTTGGCGCCGGGGATCGGCACGGCGCCCTTCTGGACCAGCCACCGCAGCGCGACCTGCGACGGGGTGCGGCCGTGGGCCTCGCCGACGGTCCGCACCACGCCCACCACGGCATCGACCTGCTCCATGGGGTGCGCCGAGAAGCCGCGCTTGCCGGGCGGCGGGTTGGAGGCCGAGTACTTGCCGGTCAGGCGGCCCTGGCCGATAGGGGAGTAGGCGAGCGG
>CAJANQ010000587.1 GCA_903941145.1 uncultured Actinomycetes bacterium | reverse complement strand
CCGGTCGACAGGTACTTCCAGCCGTAGTCGCACACGATGAACACGATCGTGCCGGACTCGATCTTGGCGGCGACCTTGCAGGCGCCGGCCAGCGCGGCGCCGGCCGAGATGCCGGAGAACACGCCAATGCCAGCCAGGGCGCGGGTGTACTCGAGGGACTCGCGGGGCCGGACGATCGACTTGCCGTCGAGCAGGTCGTAGCCGCCCCACTTGTCGAACACCGGGGGGATGTAGCCGTCCTCCAGGCTGCGGAGGCCCTCGACCTGCTCGCCCGTGGGCGGCTCGACGGCGAGCACCTTGATGGCGGGGTTCTGCTCTTTCAGGAACGTGCCCACGCCCATGAGCGTGCCGGAGGTCCCGAGGCCCGCGACGAAGTGCGTGATCTCCGGGACGTCGGCCCAGATCTCGGGGCCGGTCGTGCGGTAGTGCGCCTTGGGGTTGGCCTCGTTCGCGTACTGGTAGAGGAAGACCCAGTCGGGGTGCTCGTCGGCCAGGCCCTGCGCCATGCGGACGGCGCCGTTGGACCCCTCCTCGCCCGGCGAGTCGATGATCTCGGCGCCGAACACCTCGAGCAGCTGACGACGCTCGGGCGAGACGTTGCCGGGCAGGACGATCTTCAGGTGGTACCCGCGGATCTGGCAGATCATCGCCATGGCGATCCCGGTGTTGCCCGAGGACGGCTCGATGATGGTCCTGCCGGGCGAGAGGGTGCCGTCCTCCTCGGCCTCGGTGATCATCGACAGCGCGATGCGGTCCTTCACGGAGCCAGCCGGGTTCTGCCCCTCCATCTTCCCCAGGATCCGCACGTCGGGGTTCGGGCTCAGCTGGGAGACGTCGACGATCGGCGTGTTGCCGATGAGGTCGAGGACGGAGGAGTAGACGGTCATGGTGCGAGGGTCACTGCGCTGAGGTCAGGGGTCGGTCCCGGCCCGTGCCGAAATCCGACCCCCATGGTAGGGAATTCTGCCCCGGCCAACCACCTTCTGCCCCGCCGGAATTCCGTCACCGTGCCCAAGGTGCCCTCGGTCACGGCCGCGAGGGACTCAGCCGGTCAGCCCGACCTGCTCCTCGGAGATGGTCTCGTCGAGGATCCGGTAGGACCGGAGCGACGGCGCGTCGTCCCGGAGCGACACGATCACGTAGTGCCAGTCGGGGTCCGGGGCCTGGGCCACGTCGGTCGGCGACGGGTACGCCTCGGTGTGGGTGTGGCTGTGCATCACGCCCAGGATCTGCCAACCAGAGTCGTCCGCGTCGCGGTCGGCCCGCAGGTGGTCCTTGGGCGCCACCGTGTACAGCGTGGACGACTGCGCCGCGTTCTCGCACGGGTAGAACCGGTGGACCGTGCCGTCCGGGTCGCCGGCAAAGAGGCCGCACGCCTCGAGGGGGAACCCGCCGAGGGCGTGGCTGACCATCTCGAGGTAGACCGACCGGGGCATCCGCAGCACGGGTGCAGGGTAGTTCCGGGCGGTAACGTCGCCCCACCATGAAGCAGACCGGCGAACAGGTCGTCGCCACCAACCGGCAGGCCCGGCACCGCTACACGCTCGGCGACACGTTCGAGTGCGGCATCGTGCTGCTCGGCAGCGAGGTGAAGTCGCTGCGCGAGGCCAAGGTGCAGCTGACCGAGGCCTGGGCGTCGATCGAGGGCAACGAGGTCTGGCTCCACGGCCTGCACGTCGCGCCCTACTCCCATGCGCAGTCCCACTCGGGCCACGTTGCGGTGCGGGACCGCAAGCTCCTGCTCCACCGCCACCAGATCGACCGGCTGCGACTCAAGATGCAGGTCGAGCGGCTCACGCTCGTGCCGACCAAGCTCTACTTCAAGGACGGCCGGGTGAAGGTCGAACTCGCCCTGGGCAAGGGCAAGAACGTGGGCGACAAGCGCCAGGCGATCATGGAGCGCGACACCGCCCGCGAGGCGGCCCGGGAGATGTCCCGGGCCCGCCGCCGCAGCGCCGACGACTAGTTCTCCGCCTGGCCTGACCCGTTCTGCCGGTCGGCCGGAACGGATGCCGGCTCGGCCGACCCGGTCCCGACCCGGAGGTCGACGACGTCGGCCGGCTTGGCGAGCGACATCACCCTGTCGTCGAGCCGGACCTCGAGGTCGCCGCCCGACTCCCGGACGAAGTCGCTGAACGCCTGGACCAGCGCGGCGTGCGTGTCCGAGGGGTCGTCCGAGCGCCGCCGCTCTGACCGGCCGAACAGCCGGCTCCGCAGCGTCCGCCTGGCCGGCCCCTCGAGCGGCACGCCGCCGCCCGACAGCTCGGCCGACGCGTGCGGCGCCTCGACCACGTTGTCGACCTCGCTGGGCTGCTGGTCCACGAGCGCCAGCGCGGCCACCGTCGTGCTGACCTGCGACGACTTCCACGTCTCGGCCGACCCGTAGTAGAGGACCGACACCCAGTCGGGCTCGACCTCGACCTCGGGGGCCTTCTCCTTGACGTAGAGCCGCTCCATCAGGTTCACCCGGATGTCGGCGAGCGAGTAACGGATCCCCACGAACGCCACGATGGCGTAGAGGGTGAGGAGCGCGTTCGACCCGGCAAACACGGCGTGGGTGTAGTGGCTGAACTGGATGTCTCGCCACAGCGTCCAGGCCGACACGGCGACGATCACGTACGGGATCACCACGAAGCTCAACGGGGCCACCGTGCGGTCACGCACCTTCGGGGTCCGGGCGAAGGCGATCTTCTGACCACCGATGGACTGCTCGATCGACTTGAACACGCCGGCGGTGTTGACGGCCAGGAGCAGCAGGTTGAACCCGTAGATACGGAACACGTCGGTCCGCCGGTAGCCGCAGCGGCGGAGGTCCGAGGACATGGCGACGAAGTACGGCACCGCCGTCAGGAGCGCGACCGGGCTCACCAGGCGGTCGTCGTAGGGGTAGACGAGCAGGATGAACAGTCCAAGGCTCGCCCAGGTGATCGAGGCCAGGTAGTTGAGCCGGAGGAAGCCTTCGGCCATCGCCCCGACGCACCCGTCGGCGCGGCGCTGCCGCATCAGCTGCCGGTACTTCGACAGCATGTTCAGACCGCCGTTGGCCCACCGCTGGCGCTGGACGCAGAGCGAGCCGAAGTCGGGCGGCGTCGCGCTGTAGCTCAGACGTTCCGGGTAGTTGTAGAGGTTCCAGCCGCGCAGGCGGATGTCGATGCTCGACTCGGTGTCCTCGATCGGGGTGCGGTCCTGGATGTACCGGCGGATCGGCAGCCCGTCCTCGAGGTCGACCTCGCAGATGTCGTCGAGCGCACTCTTGCGGAGCACCGCGTTGGCGCCCACCCAGAAGGTGGCGTCGTGACGGGTCAGGCCCTGGTGCACGATGTGCTGGAGGTCGGTGGTGGCACCGCTGATGCGCTCGATGCGGGTCGGCGCACCGGGGTACGCGCTGTATGGGGTCTGGGTGACGGCCAGGCGCTCCGAGCCCGCCAGCTCCATGTGGTGCACCAGCCGCAGGCAGTACTCGGGCAGCAGGATGCTGTCCGCGTCGAGGGTGAGCACGTAGTCGGGGTCCGGGACCGAAAGGTCGCACGCCTCGCCCCTGACCTCGATCAGCACCTGTCCGTTGGAAGTCTCCTGGACACGGAACCGGCGCCCCATCAGGCCGATGTAGCTGTTGAGGTTCATGGCCTTGTTCGGCTCGCTCGAGAGCGACACGTACTGCTTGCGCTCGAACGAGGAGAGGTCCGCGGCAAAGGTCCACGCAAGGCGCCGGTAGAGCTGGAGCACACGGCGCTCGCTGATCGCGATGCCTTCCTCCGCCGCGCCCCGCAGTGCCGAGGCCACCTCGGTCATCTCGCCGGCCAGGCGTGACAGCACCTCGTCGGCCAGGAACTCGTCCGAGTGGTCGACGATCTCCAGGCTCCCCGCCTGTTCGTTGAGCCAGTCCGCCGCGTCGTCGTAGAGACCGGCAAGCTCGACGAGCCGTGCCCGCCACTCGGCGTCCGAGCTTGTCGTCGAGCCCTCGAAGGCGCTGAGCGCCTCCTCGAACTTCCGCCGCGGCCCGTCGAGCAGCGCCTGGATCTCCACGGGCACCGCACGTGCCTGGTCCAGGAGCTCGAGCTCGCCTGCCGACGTGGGGGCCGGCGGGTCGTCGATGAGGAGCACGATCCGCATGAACGGGTACTCCTGCAGCGCAGCGGAGAGCAGCGTCTGGCGGATGATCCGCGAGTCCTCCCGGTACGACGGCACGATCGCGGTCAGCGTGGGCATCGAGCCGGAGAAGAAGTCGTCGATCGTGGCCCGTGGGACCCGGTGGTGGTCACGGGTGCGGTACAGGTAGCCCAGCCGGGTGATGAGGTAGGCCAGCGCCGAGGCCGTCAGCGCCGTCACGACCAAGAAGTAGGTGACGGTCTCGATCCAGCCCCGCAAGCTCGGTGCGCCCGATACGAGCCGGACGACCTGGTCGACCACGTAGGCGGTCCAGGCCGACAGCGTCAGCACGATGGCGAACCGGGCGGCGCTGATCTGGCGGCGGCCGGGCGAGCGCGGCACGGCCGGCAGAGGTGCAGGTCGCTTGTCGGACCCGATCTGTCGACGTCGCCGTGGGCGTTCACGAACAGCAAGATCCTTGCTGTCACTGGGATCGGGGGATTCGGAGTCCGACGCGTCGTTACCGTTCACTTGGCTCATGGGGACATGTGTACGGGGCTCGACCGTCGATAGAAAGGTCTTCGGGTAGTTGCACCCATGCAGGGGGGCCGATCGGCCCAGTGGGGCGGGACTTGTACCCATTCCCGTGGAAGAAGACTCTTCGTACGGTGGCTGCGAAGACCTTTCCAGAAGAAGTTTCAGCACGTGTTGAAGCCAGCGCCGCCCGCGGCGCCGACCCACAGATCGGACCGAGTCGTGCCGTCGCAGAACGACACCCCCACTCCCATCGACCCGCCGGCCGACGACGTCGCTCCCGACGGCGCTGCCCAGCCGCAGGTCGCAGCGTCACGCCGACGGCGGCTCTCCCCCGTCCGGGTCATGGTTGCGATCTTCCTCGTCGTGGCGGTCGCAGGCGGCAGCGCCGCCATGGTCCGACGCACGATCGACAGTTCTGCGACCGGCTCGAAGGACGCGTGGTTCGCCCCGTACGTCGACGCCACCCTGGTCCCCAGCTATGCCTTCGAGAACCCCGCCGACGGCGCCCCGAAGGACGTCGTGCTCGGGTTCGTCGTCGCCGACCGTGACGGCGGCTGCGAGCCCACCTGGGGCACGTTCGTCGACCTGCAGGGCGCGGCGACCGCATTCGACCTCGACCGCAAGATCGCCCGCCTCCGCTCAGCCGGCGGCGAACCGGTGGTCTCGTTCGGCGGTCTCACCAACGACGAGCTGGCCCTCCGGTGCGAGACCCCGGAAGCGCTCGCCGAGGCCTACGGCAAGGTCGTGTCCCGCTACCACCTGTCCACCATCGACATCGACGTCGAGGGAACGGCCCTCGCCGACGACTACGCGAACCTCCGCAGGGGGGCCGCACTCACGGCCCTGCAGAAGAAGGCCGCCAAGAAGGGCAAGCCGCTCGCCGTGTGGCTTACGGTACCCGTCGGTGTCGACGGGATGACCGAGGCAGGCCAGAAGCTGGTGGCGACGACGATCGCCACCGGAGTCGACCTGGCCGGGGTCAACGGCATGGTCATGGACTACGGGGCAGGCCGTCCGGCCGGGACCTCCATGGCACAGGCCAACGAGCAGGCGCTCCTTGCGCTGCACCGACAGCTGTCCCGCGCCTACCGGGCCTCGGGCACCACGCTCACGAGCGCCCAGGTCTGGGCCAAGGTGGGCGCCACGCCCATGATCGGCCAGAACGACACCAGGGACGACGTCTTCACCCTCGGTGACGCACGCACGCTGCTCTCGTTCGCACGGGTCCACGGCATGGGGCGGCTGTCGATGTGGTCGGCCAACCGTGACGCCCAGTGCGGCAAGCAGATCGAGGATGCGGCGGTCAGCAACACCTGCAGCGGCCAGGAGCAGGAGCTGGGTGAGTTCGGGAGGATCCTCGACAACCTGACCGGCCGGCCGATGGCCACCGGTTCCGACGACGGCGACAGCCCCTCCACCACGATCGACAGGACCTCCGCCCGTGCGGTGGTGGACGACGCCCGGACGAGCCCATACCCGATCTGGCAGGCCGACACCCCCTACCCCATGGGCGAGAAGGTCGTCTGGCACGGCAACGTCTACGAGGCCAAGTGGTGGACCCGCACCGACATGCCCGACGCTCCCGTCGAGCACGAGTGGGACACGCCGTGGCACTACCTCGGCCCGGTGCTGCCCACCGACAAGCCCGCCCCGCGGCCCGACATCCCTGAGGGCACCTACCCCAAGTGGTCGGAGGTCGTGTCCTACACGAAGGGGACCCGGGTGCTCTTCCGGGGCATGGCGTACGAGGCCAAGTGGTACTCGCTCGGGGACACCCCCAAGAAGGACCGCCACTGGGAGAGCCCCTGGCAGCCGGTCACCGACGTCCCGCCGCCCACGTCGACCACGTCGACCACGACCGTGGTGCCGAAGCCGGCGGCAGCGCCGACCCGCTGACGGCAGGCCGGCGCACACCGCGGTGCGCACCGGCCCTGCTCGTCGAGGTGCCGCTGCCGACTACGTGGCGACTACCTCGTGGTGAACTTCCACCAGGTGCCGGCGTTGGCGTTGGTCGTCCCAGTGGCGTTCACCGATCGCACCTGCCAGTAGTAGGCGGTCCGGGCCGTCAGCGCCGAAGCAGTCGCGCTTCGTGCAGTACCTACCGAGGTCCAGACGCCGTCACAGATGCCGTTGTTGACCTTGTCGAAGCAGACCTCGTAACGGACCACGTTGGTGCTCGCAGCCCACGACAGCGTCAGGGTGGTGGTCCGGCCCGTCGCGTTGTTCGACGGGCTGGTCTTGTTGAACGCACCCGGCAGCGGGAGCGCCACAGTGGTGAAGGTCCACCACGAGCCGGCGTTGGCGTTGGTCACCCCTGCGGTGTTGCGGGCCCGGACCTGCCACTCGTAGCGGGTCGAGTAGGCCAGCCCGGTGCGGGACGCGGTGCGGGTGGTGCCGGTGGAGGTCCAGGTGCCGTCACAGACGGAGTTCACCGTGGCGTCCATGCAGTACTCGTAGCTGGTCGCACCCGTGCTCGCGGCCCACGACAGCGTCAGGGAGAGGGCCTGGCCGGTGGCGGCGTTGGCCGGGCTGGTCTTGGACAGCGCACCCGGGGCCGAGACGAAGGTCCCGGTGGTGAACGTGGACCGCAGCGAGACGTTGGCCTCGGCCGAGGTGGCGCCGGACACGGCACGCACCTGCCAGGAGTAGAGGGTGGCGCTCGTGAGGCCGGAGACCGTGACGCTCGTCGCCGCACCGGCCGACGTCCATGTAGTGCAGGGGGTCGTCAGACCCGTCACGACGCAGACCTCGTAGCCGGTGGCACCGCTGCTCGCCGTCCACTGCAGAGTGGTCGAGGGGCCGGACACTGCGGTTGCGCCGGGCGCAGGCACCGTCTTGGAGAACGCGCCCAGCGTGCGGGGGCCGGTGGAGGCGGCCGAGGCTACGGCCGCTGCCGCGTCCATCATCCCCCTGCCGCAGAGCGCCGTCGTGCAGGTGCTCCCCGCCGGGAACGGCGCCGCAGTCGCCTGCAGGAGGCTCAGCACCGTCGCCGGCGATGCCGAGGGGCGGACCGACTTGACCAGCGCAGCAACACCGGCGACGTGCGGCGTGGCCATCGACGTCCCCTGGTAGCCGACGTAGTTGTCGGCGCCCGGCGAGGTCAGGCCGGCGTTCAACGTGGACAGCACGGTGCCGGGGGTCAGCTGCGAGTCGCCACCCGGCGCCGAGATCTCCACGAGCGAGCCGTAGTTGCTGTAGTACGCCCGGCTGCCGGTCGAGCCGGTGGCGGCCACCGTGACCACGCCGGCGCAGTTGGCCGGCTGTGCGTTGGACGCGTTGATGTTGGAGTTGCCGGCGGCGACCACCACGGTGGCGCCCACCGCGGTGATGTCGTTGATCGCCTGCTGCTGCGTGGTGCTGCAGGCGCCGCTGCCGCCCAGGCTCAGGTTGAGCACGGCGGCGGGGTTGGGGTTGGTCGGAACGCCGGTGACGGCCAGGCCGGCGGACCACCGCATGCCGTCGACGATGTCAGAGGTGTAGCCGCCACACTTGCCGAGCACCCGCACCGGCAGGATCTTCGAGCCCGGGGCGATGCCGGCGACGCCGATGCCGTTGTTGGTCGCAGCGGCGATGGTCCCCGCCACGTGCGTGCCGTGCCAGGAGCTGTCGTCCACACCGCAGCCGGCAAAGGTGCCCGACGCGT
>CAJANQ010000586.1 GCA_903941145.1 uncultured Actinomycetes bacterium | reverse complement strand
GTCGACGGTGTCGCCGGTGGTGGCGACGACGTGCACGTTGATGCCGTCGGCGAACGCCTGCTCGAGGCGGGGCCCGACGGTGGTCAGCTCGACGGCCGCAGGGTCGTCGACCAGCACCACCAGGTGCGGGTTGCCGACGTCGACCGTGGCCCAGCGGTCACCGGGCAGGGTCGACGGGTCCACGGGCAGCTCGGGGCCGGGCCGGACCTCGCCCATGTCGACCCGGATCCACATCTCGTCCCCGGCGGACCGGACGACCCGCAGCTCCCGGCGGCCGCTGCCGGAGTCGACGAGCACGTCGCCCTCGGTGCGGCCCTCGGACCGGAGCCAGGCCTGGCCCAGGCAGCGGATCCCGTTGCCGGAGATCTCGGCCTCCGAGCCGTCCGCGTTCAGCAGGACCATCTGCACGTCGGCGCCGTCACTGCCAGGGAGCCCGTAGAGGAGCCCGTCGGCACCCAGGCCGCGGTGACGGTCGCACAGCGCACGGGCCACCGCAGGGTCGGGGGCCAGCCCGGGGTTGTCGGCGGCGAGGGCGACCAGGAAGTCGTTGCCGAGCCCGTGGTGCTTGGTCAGTCGGAGCATCGTGGGCCCACGCTAGTGGGAGGTCCCGCCGGGGTCCGACGGAGTTGCCGCCGACCAGACCGCCTCGACCTGCTCGGCGAGCGCGCCCGTCCCGGACTCGGCGGGGAGCCAGGTGATGCGGGGGTCCCGGCGGAACCAGCGCTCCTGGCGCACGGCGAACTGCCGGGTGCGCCGCACCGTGACGGCCACTGCCTCGTCGAGCGTGCACTCCCCCGCCAGGTGGGCGGCCAGCTCGCGGTAGCCGAGGGCTTGCGCGGCCGTCCGGGACCAGCCGTCGGGCCGGGCCACGAGCGCCGCGACCTCGGCCAGGAACCCCTGGTCGAGCTGACGACGGAGCCGGGCCTCGATGCGGGGCCCGAGCGCGTCACGGTCCACCGCCAGGCCGACCTGCACGACGTCGGTGGACGAGTAGTCGTCCAGACCCGGGCCGAACGACGAGAACGGCCGGCCGCTGCCGACGGTGACCTCGAGCGCCCGGAGCACCCGACGTCGGTTGGTGGGCTCCATCTTGAGGGCCGCGACCGGGTCGAGCTCGACGAGCCGGGCGTGGAGCGCCTCGGTGTCGGGCTCGGCGTCGAGCTCGACGGCGACCTCGGGGAACTGGCCCGGAGCCTCGAGCCCGTCGACCAGCGCACGGACGTAGAGCCCGGTGCCGCCGACCAGCACCGACGCCGCGCCCCGGACGGCAGCGCCGTCCATCGCAGCGCGGGCCAGGCGTACGAAGTCGACCATCGAGAACTCGGTCGACGGTTCGACCACGCCGGTGCAGTGCACGACGACGTCGCCGCGCTCGGCGGCCGACGGGGCGGCGGTGCCGACCTCCATGCCCCGGTAGACGGCCATGGAGTCGACGCTCACGAGCTCGGTGGCCCGGCCGGCGGCCACGCCACGGCGGGCCAGCTCCAGCGCGAGCGCCGTCTTGCCCGACGCCGTCGTCCCCACCACGGCCAGCGGCGGTCGGACGTTCACGAGCAGGTCACCCGGCGGTGACGGGGATACGGGTGCGGTGCGCCGGCCCCGAGAGGACCTCGCGCAGCTCGCCCGACACGTGGGTGGTGGTGGCGCCGGTGAGCTCGACCATGACGTACGAGCCGGCGCGGACGGCCCCGGTGCCGGCAGGCGCCGAGAAGTGCACCAGACGGTTCTGGCGGGTGCGGCCGGTAAGCCGGTCCGGGTCCTTGCGGGACGGCCCGACGACGAGCACCTCTTCGGTGCGGCCGATGCGGGCCTCGTTGGCCATGCGGGACGAGCGTTCGACGACGGCTCGGAGCGACTCGATGCGGGCGACCGAGACGGCGTGGTCCACGAACTGGTCGACCATCTCGGCGGCCTCGGTGCCGGGCCGGGGCGAGTAGACGAAGGTGAAGGCGCTGTCGAAGCCGGCCTCGGCGACGACCTCGAGGGTGCGCTCGTGGTCGGCGTCGGTCTCGCCGGGGAACCCGACGATCAGGTCGGTCGTGACGGCCAGGTCGTCGACCGCCGAGCGGGCCATGGCCAGCCGCTCCAGGTAGCGCTCGGCCGTGTAGCCCCGGTGCATGGCGGCAAGGACGGCGTCGCTGCCCGACTGCAGCGGCAGGTGGATGTGCTCGCAGACGGCCTCGGTCTCGGCCATGGCGGCGACGGTCTCGGGCCGCAGGTCCTTGGGGTGCGGGCTGGTCCAGCGGACTCGACGGATGCCGGGCACCGTCCCGACCGCACGGAGCAGGTCGCCAAAGAGCGGGCGGACCCTTGGGTCCTCGGCCACCCACGCGGCACCGGCCAGGGTCACGGCGTCGAGCGTGGCCTCGCCCGACCGGAGACGCAGGGTCAGGTCGCGGCCGTAGGAGTTCACGTTCTGGCCGAGGAGCGTGACCTCGGTGACGCCGTCGGCCGCGGCCCGTTCGACCTCGGCGACGATCTCGGCGAACGGCCGGCTGAACTCGGGGCCACGGACGGCGGGGACGATGCAGAAGGCGCACGAGTTGTCGCAGCCGACCTGGATGGTCACCCACCCGGCCCAGCCGAGCTCGCGGACGACCGGCAGCGCCGAGGGGAACATCTCGTGGTCCTCGGCCGTGGCCGCCTCGAGGATCTCGACGACCTGGTTGCCGTGCTCGTGGTGCTCGGCGAGCAGCTCGGTGGCCCGGTGCACGTTGTGGGTGCCCATGACCACGTCGACGTGCGGGGCACGGCGGGCGATCTCGTCACGGTCCTTCTGGGCAAGGCAGCCGGCGACGACGATGTCGAGGCCCGGGTTGCGGTCCTTCAGCGACTTCAGGTGGCCGAGGGTGCCGTAGAGACGGTTGTCGGCGTTCTCCCGAATGCAGCAGGTGTTGAGGACGACGACGTCGGCAAGTTCCTCGTCGTCGACCTGCTCGTAGCCGTCGGCCTCGAGCAGGCCCGCGATGCGTTCCGAGTCGTGCTCGTTCATCTGGCACCCGAAGGTGCGCACCACGTACTTGCCAGCCACGGGGCAATCGTACGGGTCAGGTCGCGCTGGGCCCGAACCCGCGGCGCAGCAACCCGAACTGGGCCCGGACGCGGAACACCCGCCGCTCGGAGTGCGGCGGGTGCTCCAGACCTTGGGACCGGTTCAGTCCAGGGAGATCGGCAGGTCGTCGGGGTCGAGGGCCTCCGGGTTCGACTGCTCCTCCTCGGCGCCGCCGGCGATGCCGGTCTCGACGAGGATGCGGTCGGAGATCTCGACCATGACCTCGGGGTTCTCGAACAGGAAGTTCTTGGCGTTCTCCCTGCCCTGACCGAGCTGTTCGCCCTCGTACGTGTACCAGGCGCCCGACTTCTTCACGATGCCCAGGTCCACCGCCAGGTCGAGCGCAGTGCCCTCCCGGCTGATGCCCCGGCCGTACATGATGTCGAACTCGGCCTGGCGGAACGGGGCCGCCATCTTGTTCTTGACGACCTTCACACGGGTGCGGTTGCCGACCACCTCGACGCCGTCCTTGATGGCCTCGATGCGGCGGATGTCCAGACGGACCGACGAGTAGAACTTGAGCGCACGGCCGCCGGGGGTGGTCTCGGGCGAGCCGAACATCACGCCGATCTTCTCACGCAGCTGGTTGATGAAGATGCAGATGGTCTTGGACTTGTTGAGGTTGGCCGTGAGCTTCCGGAGGGCCTGCGACATGAGGCGGGCCTGGAGGCCGACGTGGGTGTCGCCCATCTCGCCCTCGATCTCGGCCCGGGGGGTGAGTGCCGCCACCGAGTCGATGACCACGACGTCAAGGGCGCCGGAGCGGATGAGCATGTCGGCGATCTCGAGCGCCTGCTCGCCCGTGTCGGGCTGGGAGATGAGGAGCTCGTCGACGTCGACCCCGATGCGGGACGCGTAGAGCGGGTCCATGGCGTGCTCGGCGTCGATGTAGGCGCAGATGCCGCCGTTGCGCTGCGCCTCGGCCACGACGTGCATGGCGAGCGTGGACTTGCCCGAGGACTCGGGGCCGAAGATCTCGACCACACGGCCACGGGGCAGGCCGCCAACTCCGAGGGCGATGTCGAGCGAGAGCGCCCCCGTGGGGATCGTCTCGACGTCCATCGAGGACTTCTCGCCCATCTTCATGACCGAGCCCTTGCCGTACTGCTTCTCGATCTGGCCGAGGGCCATCTCCAGTGCCTTTTCGCGCTCCATGTCCTTGTTCCTTCGTCCAGGCCCTCAGGCCGTCTGTTCGGTGACTGTCAGTTGTGACGGGGGGCCGGAATGCCGGCTCCGATCTGCTGGCGAGGACCGTAGGCACGGGCTGTGACATCGGGTCGCTCGGGACGACATGACTGTAGTTTCGAACAGGCGTTCGATTCAAGCATTTGCGCGAAAGAACCCTGGATTTCTGGAACGGACTGCTCAGGCCAGGCCGAGCAGGTGCCGGCGCAGGAGCTCGAGCGCCGTGATGACGGCGAACTCGCGCACCTGTCGACGGCCGCCGGGGAGCCGCACCTCGTGGGTGTCGACCACTCCCCCGTCGTCCGGGTCGCCGAGGCACACGGCCACGCAGACCGTGCCGGGCTCGCGCCCGTCCTGGGCGTCGGGGCCGGCCACGCCGGTGAGGGCGAGGGACACGTCGGCACCGAGCACCCTGCGAACGCCGACGGCCATCTGCCGCGCCGCCTCCGGCGAGACCACCGGTCCCTCGTCCACGCCGAGCAGGTCGAACTTCACCCGCGACGCGTAGGACACCACGCCGCCGACGAACACGTCGCTCGCGCCCGGCACGTCGCACAGCCGCGACCCGACCATGCCGCCGGTGAGCGACTCGGCCACCGCGAGCGTGAGGCCGCGGCTCCGGAGCAGGTCGAGCACGACCGACTCCATGGTGTCGTCGTCGAGGCCGAACACGATCGGGCCCAGCAGGTCGCGCAGGTACGCCTCCTCTGCGTCGAGCACGACCTCGGCCTCGGCCGCGGTCGGCGCCTTCGCCGTGACGCGGACTTTCATGCCCTCCATGCCCGAGGCCAAGAACGCGAGCGTCGGGTTGCCGACCTCGTCGAGCTCCTCGATGCGCGGACCCAGCCGCTCGGCCAGGGCGGACTCGGTCTCGCCCCAGGTCCTGAGTGTCCGGCTGTGGATCACGGACGTCTCTCCGGACCGGCGCCGAAGGTCGGGCAGGACGGTGCCGTTGAGCATTTCCTTCATCTCCCACGGCACGCCGGGCACCGCGTAGAGGACCTTCTCCACCGGCTCGCCGTCAGTGCCGGTGCGGGTCACCGGGCAGATCAGTCCGGGGGCGGTGCCGGGCTGCTCGGGGATGAACGACGCCCCCACCGGGCGCATGGCCTGGCGCAGGTTGTTCGCCGGCATCCGGCGGCCCCGGGAGGCGAACATGTGGAGGATCTTCTCCTCCATGTCCTCGTCAGTCTCGAGCTGCGTGCCCATGACCCGGGCGAGCGCCTCGCGGGTCAGGTCGTCCTGGGTCGGACCCAGACCGCCGCAGCAGATCACGGCGTCGCTGCGGCTCAGCGCCAGCTCGATGACGTCGACGATCCGGTCGAGGTTGTCGCCGACCTTGGTCTGGAAGAACGAGTCGATCCCCGACAGGGCGAGCTGCTCCCCCATCCACGACGAGTTGGTGTCGGTGATCTGCCCCAGGAGCAGCTCGGTCCCGATGGCGACGATCTCGGTGCGCATGCGGCGCAGGCTACGGCGCGCCGACCACGACGACGTTCAGCTGGTCGTCAGCGGGCCATCGTGGTCGTGGCCCTGGACCCTGCCGTCAGGTACTGCACCGCACTCACCCAGGCGACGACCACGCCCGCCCAGAGGAACCCGTTGGACAGCCAGGTGATGTCGGTGGTCCACGGGAGCGTGACCCAGCCCACGGCACCGAACTGCAGGAACGCCTTGACCTTGCCGGCCTTGGACGCCGGGACGGCCAGGCCCTTGCGGCCGTAGTACGAGCGGAACAGCGAGATCAGGACCTCGCGCACCGTGATAAGCACGACCGGCAGCCACCAGAACCGTCCGGCCACGACCATCGACCACAGGCCGCCAAGGGCGAGCACCTTGTCGGCCAGGGGGTCCAGGAACGCGCCCGACCGGGTGGGCCCCTGCTTGCGGGCCAGGTGCCCGTCGATGAAGTCCGACGTGGTGAGGCAGAACCACAGGACGACGAGCGGCCAGCCCGACTGGTCCTTGAGCATCATCCAGAACGCGACCGGGGCCAGGCCGATCCGCAGCATCGTGACGAGGTTGGCGGGGGTCAGCAGCGCGGAGGGGCCGAACTGCGAGGGCGCCGGGGCTGGCGTGGTCACGCCGAGGACCCTGCCACGGGTGCGGCGTGCAGGTCGGGACCCTCAGCCCCGGTCACCTCAACCACGACGAGCTCGCCGACCGCAAGGTCCTCGGGCACCAGCACGACACCGTCGATCTCGGGGGCCTCGTGGTGCGACCGGGCCACGCCCGGCTCGTCCACCAGCACAGTGAGCCGCTGGCCGACGAGGCCGTCGCGGCGGGCCGCGGTGATGCCGTCCTGCAGCTCGCGCAGCTCGGCGAGGCGCTCGGACACCAGGTGCTCGTCGACCTCGCCGTCGAGACCGGCCGCATAGGTGCCGTCCTCGGGCGAGTAGGAGAAGAACCCGCACCAGTCGAGCTGGGCGGCCTCGACGAACTCGAGCAGGTCGTCGTGGTCCTCCTCGGTCTCGCCCGGGTAGCCGACGATGAAGTTGGAGCGGAACGCAGCGTCGGGACGGAACGTGCGGATGCCCTCGATGCGGTCCAGGAACTTGGCGCCGTCGCCCCAGCGGCGCATACGTCGCAGCAGCGGCGCCGAGGTGTGCTGCAGCGAGAGGTCGAAGTACGGCACCGATGACGCGGCCACCAGCTCGACCAGCTGGTCGGTCATCTCGGACGGGTACAGGTACAGCAGCCGCACCCGGTCCACGCGCTCCTGCACCTGCCGGTAGAGCGGGACCAGCGACCGCTCCCCCACGCCCTGGTCACGGCCGTAGGCGGCCAGGTCCTGGGCCACCAGCACGATCTCGCGCACACCGAGTCCGTCGACCTCGGCGAGCACCGACTCGACGGTGCGCGACCGCTGCGGGCCGCGGAAGGTGGGGATGGCGCAGAAACCGCAGGCCTTGTCGCAGCCCTCGGCGACCTTCACGTACGCCCACGGCGCGGCCGACGCCGGGCGGGGCAGGTTGAGCAGGTCGAGCGCCGGCGCTCCGCGACGGGGGCCGAGCGTGACGGGCACGCCGAAACCGGAGACCTCGTCGACCTCGGGCAGGGCGTCGGCCAGCTCGGTGCCGTACCGCTCGGCCATGCAGCCGCTCACGACGAGCCGCGAGCCCTCGGCCCGGACGTCGTCAATGGCCAGGATGGTGGCGACGGACTCCTCGCGGGCCTCCTCCACGAAGGCGCAGGTGTTCACCACGACCAGGTCGGCGTCCTCGGGGCCCTCCGCTGCCACCATGCCGTCGGCCAGCAGGGTGCCCTCGAGCTTGTCGGAGTCGACCTGGTTCTTGGGACAGCCCAGGGTCTCGATCCAGTAGGTCTGCGACATGCCGGTCCTACAGGTGCGCGAGCCGGAGGCCCGGCCGCGGCCACTCGCACGCGAGCAGCCGGCCGGTGCCCGACGCGGTCAGGTACGCCGTGCGCAGGTCCGCCCCGCCGAACGCGATGTTGGTGACCAGCAGGTCGTCGACCGCCATGTGCTCGACCGACGAACCATCGGGCGAGATGACGGTGATGCCGCCGTTGACCAGGGTGCCGACGCACACGTAGCCCTCGCAGTCCACGGCGAGCGAGTCGAGGAGCTGGTGGCCGGGCAGACCGGCGAGGAGCGCGCCGAACGGCTCGAGGAGCCCGTCGCCCTGGACGGTCCCGGGCGCAGGCACGTTCCACTCCCAGACCCGGCCGGTGTGGGTCTCGGCCGCGTAGAGCTTGGCGCCGTCGGGCGAGAGGCCGATGCCGTTGGGGGCGTCGAGCGGGTGGACCACCTCGGTGCACGACGACCCGTCGGCGAGGGCGTAGTGGAGCCCGGTGCGGTCGCTCGTTCGGTCGAGCCGCACGCCGTGGTCGGTGAACCAGAACCCGCCGTGGTCGTCGAACACCAGGTCGTTGGGGGCCCGCAGCGGTCGGCCCGAGGACTCGGTGTAGACGGTGGTGACCTCACCGGTGGACGGGTCGACCTTCTGGATGGACCCGCCGGTCCAACCCTCGGGCACCCCGCCGGGGATCAGCATCCCGCCCAGGTCGTGGTACTCGAAGCACCCGCCGTTGTTCGTGATCCAG
>CAJANQ010000585.1 GCA_903941145.1 uncultured Actinomycetes bacterium | reverse complement strand
TCTCAGGCCCGGGAAGGGGGCGGACCCGTCCGGCATGTCCGGGCCGAGGATGCCGTTCACACCGGGCTGCGAGCCGATGGTCCACAGCGACCACTGCAGCCACAGGTTCCAGATCTCGGTGGAGAACTGCTTGTTGATGTCGGCGTAGATCTGCTGGCGCTTCTCGGGGTCCGGGGTGATGCGGCCCAGGTCGAGGAGCGAGTCGATCTTCGGGTCGTTGATCCGGCCGAAGTTGGTGGGGGCGCCGCCCTTCCACCAGACGTACTGCAGGTCGGGGTCGCCGCCCGGATGGTTCCGGAAGGACATCGCCTGGTAGTTGCCGCTGAGCGCCGTCGTGATCAGGGCCGCCTGGTCAACGGTGCTGAGCGAGACCTTGGCACCGCACTTCTCGGCCTCGGCCTGGAGGAACTGCACCGACTTCACGACACCGGGGTCCGGGGTCGAGACGATGGAGAACTCCAGCGCACCGCCGGTCTCTGCCTGGTACTTGGCGGCGTACTCCTTGCACTTGGCGAGGTCGTACTCCGGGTAGCCGGCGTCCTTGAGGTAGCCGGTCTCGCCGGGGGCGAACGGGCCAGAGGCGTTGGTCAGGATGTCCAGGTTGAGCGCCTTGTTGAAGGTCTCCCGGTTCACGCCGTAGGCAACCGCAAGTCGCGCGTTCCTGTTGTTGAACGGCGGCTTGGAGGCATTGAGCAGCCCGTAGCTGAGCTCGGTGTACTTCTCGGACTCCAGCTCCTGGAGCGAGCCGCTCTCCTTGGCAGTGCGCAGCGAGTCGATCTGCTCTGCACCCGAGTAGTGGCCAGCAGTGAGCTCACCGGACTGGAGTGCGTTCAGGCGGGCCTGTGCGTCCGGGTACGGCTTGAAGGTGATCGAGTCCAGGTACGGGAGCTTGTTGCCGTCCTTGTCCTTGCGCCAGTAGTCGGCGTTCTTGACCACGGTGAGCTGGTCGTCGACCTTCCACTCCTTGAGCTTGAACGGGCCGGTGCCGACCAGGTTGCGGTCACAGGTGGACGGGTCGTCGAGCTGGGCCTGGCCCATCATCCCGAGGCGGCCCGAGCTGTGGAGGAACGCAGGGAAGGACGGCCACGGGGTGACGGTCGAGACGTTCACCGTCAGGTCGTCGACGACCGTCACGTCCTTGATGTTCTGCAGGACGAAGAGGAACAGCAGTGGCTTACGGGCCGGGTACTTGCCCCGAAATGCGTCGAGGTTGTTCTTGACGACGGTGGCCGTGAGCGCCGATCCGTCGCTGAACTTGACGTTGGGACGGACCTTGATCGTCCAGTTCTGGTAGCCGGCGTCGCTCGTGACGGACTCGGCCAGGTACGGGACGTACTTGCCGTCAGCGTTCGGTGCTGTGAGCGTGTCGTAGACCGCACGTGCGACCTGGATGCCGGAGATGGCGAGCTGCCCCTCGGGGAGGCACCAGCCGCCGTTGTTCTCGGCCTCGAGGCCGTAGACCAAGTCACCGCCTGCCACCGGCTTGCCGGCCGAGCCTCCTTCGCCAGAGCCGCTG
This sequence comes from uncultured Actinomycetes bacterium, assembly GCA_903941145.1. GTDB lineage: Bacteria > Actinomycetota > Acidimicrobiia > Acidimicrobiales > Microtrichaceae > CAJANQ01. The sequence goes on along the minus strand of CAJANQ010000585.1, from coordinate 794 downwards.
CCGCCTTCGGAGGAATTGCCTCCGCCGCACGCCGCAACGACGAGCGCAGCCCCCACGACCGCTGCGGTCGCAATGGTCCAACGAGTTCCCTTCGAGCGCTGTCGCAGCACCTGATTCCCCCTGAGTCGGTTCCAACCTGTGACTGTCATCACACGTCGCGGCGCACAATAGCCCCGTCGGAACCTCTGTCAACGGAGGGTGAACCCCAAATTGCTCGTGGGGCGGGCTGCTAGCCCAGCGAGACGGACGCGGCGTACTCCTGCGACCGCTCCCACACGACCTGCACGTACTCGCCGGAGTTGTTGTAGGTCCGGAACGAGCGGCGTAGCGCCGCCTCAGTGGTGAGCCCAGGCCCGGACCGGCACAGGAGCGCCCCGGCCCCGACCGCAGCGTCGAACAGGTTGTGGGGGTCGGCGACTCCGTCGAAGGTCCCGTCGCGCCCGACCGTCCGCCAGGTGCCCGGGAGGAACTGCATCGGACCGACCGCACGCTCGCCGGCCGCCGTCCCGTCGAGCGCGCCGTCGTCGGTGTCGCCGATGACTGCGAACGGGCCGGAGCCGTCGAGCATGGGCCCGTAGATCGGCGGTTCCACCTGGCCGTCCGGCAGCACGCCGGCGCCGCGGTACCGGCCGTGGTTCGTCTCCGTCCGGCCGATGGCGGCGAGCGCCCACCAGGGCACGCGGCAGTCGGCGTCGGTGACGGAGAGGAGCCGTGCCGCCCGGTAGTAGGCGTCGGCGGCGAGCGTCGGCAGGTCGGTCCCGTCGATGACCGCCCCGACCTTTGCCTTTGCGACC
>CAJANQ010000584.1 GCA_903941145.1 uncultured Actinomycetes bacterium | reverse complement strand
CCACGTGGAAGCTGGCCCCGGCGCTGGCGTGCGGCAACCCGGTCGTGCTCAAGCCGGCGTCGCTCACGCCGCTCACGGCCCTCATGCTGGGCGACGTGCTGGTCGAGGCGGGCGTGCCGCCGGAGTGCGTGAACGTGATCCCGGGCCCGGGCTCGACCGTGGGCGACGCGCTCGTGGGCGACCCGCTCGTCAACAAGATCTCCTTCACCGGCGACTCGGTGACCGGCGCCGGCATCCTGCGCCGTGTCGCCGACAACATGACGCGGGTCTCGCTGGAGCTGGGCGGCAAGTCGGCCGCCATCGTGTTCGCCGACGCCGACCTGGAGAAGGCCGTCGACGCCATCCCGTACTCGGTGTTCGCCAACGCCGGCCAGGACTGCTGCGCCCGCAGCCGCCTGCTGGTCGAGCGCAGCGTCTACGACGACGTCGTGGCCCGTCTGGTGGAGCGCACCGCCAAGCTGTCGGTCGGCGACCCGGCCCTCGAGTCCACCGAGATCGGCCCGATGATCTCCGAGGGGCAGCGGGCGACCAGCCTGGAGTACCTGGACGTCGCCCGGTCCGAGGGCGCCGAGGTGCTCTGTGGCGGCGAGACGTCCGGCCCCGGCTGGTACCTCTCGCCGGCGGTGGTCGCGAGCGCCGACAACACGATGCGGGTTGCCCGCGAGGAGATCTTCGGCCCCGTGGTCACCGTCATCCCGTTCGACGACGAGGCGCAGGCCGTGCAGATCGCCAACGACAGCGACTACGGGCTGTCGGGGACGCTCTGGACGCGCGACCTGGGCCGTGCCGTGCGGGTGGCCTCTGCCGTCCGCACCGGCGTCATGTCGGTCAACACCAACCGGTCGGTGCGCTACGAGCTGCCGTTCGGCGGGTTCAAGCGCTCGGGTGTCGGACGCGAGCTGGGCCAGGCCGCGCTCGACCACTACACCGAGCAGAAGACGGTCTTCTACAGCGCCGACTGACCCAACTGGCCGACCGAGACGACTGCCTGACTGACTGGACCGACCATGCCCGAGCCGCTGTTCGACCGGCCCCTGATGCCGCGCCGTCCCACCCCGGACTACCTGCCGTACGAGTTCCACCACCGCGCCTTCACACCGGCGCAGTGCAACCGGATCGTCGGGCTGGGCCGCACCCGGCCGGACGGCCGCGCCGAGCTCGAGGGGGCCGACGGCGGGGCGGTGGACGACCTGGGGATCCGCGACTCGGTGACCGCATGGCTGCCGCCAGGTCCCGACACCGACTGGATCTACGAGAAGCTCGCCGTGGTCGCCGAGCGGGCCAACCGTCGGTACGGGTTCGAGCTGACGGGGTTCGAGGAGGACCTGCAGTTCACGACCTACGACCGTCCGGGCGCGTTCTACACGTGGCACCAGGACGGGCTGGACTCGCCGGTCTCGCACCGCAAGCTGTCGCTCGTGCTGCAGCTCGACGACCCTGCTGACTACCGCGGCGCAGAGCTGCAGTTCTTCGAGGTGGCCGAGGACTACGACGACGAGCACCTCGACGCGTTCACCGAGGCGAGCACGCGGCGGGGCACGGTCGTGGTGTTCCCGAGCTTCGAGTACCACCGGGTGCTGCCGCTCCGGGACGGTCGGCGGCACTCGCTCGTGGCCTGGGTGTCCGGGCCGCCGTTCCGCTGAACCGGCCGGACGGCGAGGACGGACCGCTACGAGGAGCGGGCGACGGCCTTGGCGAAGCCGACGACCTGCTCGGTCGTTCCGGCGGGCCATACGCCGCTGCCGGCGATCGCGTCGACGTAGCGGACGACCGAGTTCCAGCGTCCGCCGGTCCAGTCCGTCACCACCGAGCCGTCGTTGCCGCCGAGCGACGCGGGTCCTCGTGTGGTGGCGAGCGACTTGGCCCAGGCCGCTGCGACGCTCGACGTTGCGGTGAGCGGGTCGGCGCCCGTGCCGAAGGGCCGAGGGACGACCTGGAGCAGGGAGACCGGCGGTTCGAGGATGCACGGCTGGGGGAGGAACCCCTCACCGACCGAGACGACGGCGGCGAACACCGTGGGGCGGACGCACCCGAGCGCACCGGCAAGCTTTCCGCCGATGCCGGCGCCCACCACCACGACGCGGTGCAGGTCGATGCAGTGTGCGGCAGCGACGTTCTCGACGACGGCGAGCGCGTAGGCGATGTCGTCCGGCCGGCGGGTGTCCTGGTCGATGTTGACGCTGAACCACGGGGCCGCCGGCTCCAGCGTGGCGACGGCGGCGGCGCCGACCGCAGTCTCGAGCCCGGTGGTGGCGGCAAAGCCTGCGGCGCCCTGGCCGCCGGCGGGCACCCCGAGGAACAGCGGGAGCGGCGTGGTCGACCTGCCGACCGGCACCTTGACCTTGGGCAGCGACAGCCGGAACGTGCGGTCGGCCTGGCCGACCGTGAGCGCCGGGTTGGTGATGCCGCTCGCGTCGTTCGTCGAGCGGCAGCCGGACGACGGCAGCGCCGGCACCTTGGGGCCGACGGTCTGCGCGGTGTCGTTCGCCGGCCGGCCGGCGGTGGAGGCCCGCTGGCCGGGGAAGAGCGTCGTGACGGTGATGCCGGCACCGACGATGGCGAGCATGAGCACCACGGCCATGCCCGAGACCGACCACCGTCGGGGTCGCTTCGTGGTTGCGTCGGCGCCCTGGACAGGGGCGTCCTGCGTCGGCCGGTGGCGTCGGCCGCGGCGGGGCGGTTCGTCCTGTTCGGCATGGCCGGGCTCGTCGGCGGCAGGCGCAGCGGGGAGGGGCCGGGCCGCGGTCTGGGCCTGGCCGAGCGAGCGGTAGTCGACTGCGCCGTCGAGGAGCGCGCAGTCCGCAGCGACGTCCTCGGGGGTGCGGCCCAGAAGCTGTGCGGCGGTCTCGACCGGGTAGCCCGCCAGGTGGTGGACGGCCGGTGCGACCCACTGGGCCGGCGTGGCGGCTGCGAGACGCTGGCGGACCTGCCGCCGGACCGGGGCGAGCTCCGGATGGTCGGCTGCGTCCATGACGTCGAGCACGAGCGAGCGGTCGACGGCGACGGCGGCGAGCACCGTCAGCCAGTGGGGGTTGGCGACCCACGAGCCGGGACCTTGGACCGCCAGCAGCTGGACCTGGGCCACGGCCTCGGACGCGGCCCGCTCGGACAGGTCGACGTCGCCGAGGAGCCGGAACGTGATCGCCCGCGCGTTGGCCCAGAGGGTCTGGTCCGCCTCGGAGGGCCCGGTCACGTCGGTGTTGTCAGTCATGTCAGGTACCGGGCTCCACGCTACGGCGCCTACTCGGTAGGGGGTCCTCGCGCCCGGATTCGGCCGTAGGTGATCTTGCCTGCCCCCAGGTGACGCGCTCCGCTGTGCCCGGACGGCCAGACTCGGGGCATGGACCAGCCCTCCGGCACCTCTGGCGACGCGCCCGGTTCACCGCGTCGTGGGCCGGGACGGCAGTTCTTCGTCCCCGCCCCGCCGGCCGCCCGTCCGGGACCGGCGCCGGCATCTCCAGCACCGGGGCCAGCACCAGCACCGGGGCCGGTTCCGGCGCCGCCCGCAGCGGCCCCGCCGCCCCGCCAGCCTGCTGCGCAGCCCAACCCGGTCCCGCCGCAGGTCCGGGCCGCCCGGCCGTCGCCCCGGAAGCAGTCCGCCCGTCCGACCGCCTCGGCCGCCCCGACCGCCGCGCCCCCGGCGCGGAAGGGCAGTTCTGCCCGCGGCTGCATCCGTCCGCCCAAGATCCGGACCCTGCTCTTCCTGACGCCGCTGTTCCTGGTGGGTGCGCTCCTGCTCGGCGGGTTGTGGGCCTACCGGACGTTCTCAGGCGTCGGCCGCGTCGACCTGGCCGGGGTGCTCGACCCGGTCACCGGCCCCAACGTCAACTACCTGCTGGTGGGGTCGGACTCTCGCGACGGCCTGGACCCGGACGGGGGCGTGGGCGGCGTCAGCTCCGTGACCGGCAAGCGCAGTGACACGATCATCGTGCTGCGCGTGACGCCCGGGGGGACGGCGATGATGTCGGTCCCGCGGGACCTGGTCGTCGTCGACGCCGCCACCGGCCGGAAGGGTCGGATCAACGGGGCCTACAACGCCGGCCCGGCCAACCTGGTGCGGACGGTGCAGCAGAACCTGGAGATCCCGGTCAACCACTACATGGAGGTCGGCTTCGCCACGTTCGCCGGGGTGGTCGACGCCGTCGGCGGGATCACGGTGAACGTCCCGTACCCGGCCTACGACGACCGTTCGGGGCTCAAGATCGACCAGGCCGGCGACGTGGTGCTCGACGGGCGCCAGGCGCTGGCGTACGTGCGGTCCCGGAACTACACGGAGATCGTGGACGGGACGCCACGGACCGACCCGACCGCCGACCTGGGCCGCCAGGAGCGCCAGCAGCAGTTCCTGCGGACCGCCCTCGGCGAGGTGGGTCGGGAGCGGAACCCGGTCGCGCTGGCCCGCGCCGCGGGCGCGGTCTCCGGTGGACTCACGATCGACGACCAGCTCGGCTTCTTCGACGCCGTGGGGCTGGT
>CAJANQ010000583.1 GCA_903941145.1 uncultured Actinomycetes bacterium | reverse complement strand
GGCGACGCCAACGACTACGTCGGCAAGGGCCTGTCGGGCGGCAACATCGTCGTGCGGCTCCCCAGGGCCACCAACCCCGACTTCGGCGGGCTCGACGACATCATCGCCGGCAACGTCATGCTCTACGGCGCCACCGGCGGCACCGTGTTCGCCCGCGGCGTCGTGGGCGAGCGGTTCTGCGTCCGGAACTCCGGGGCCACCGCGGTGGTCGAGGGCGTGGGCGACCACGGCTGCGAGTACATGACCGGCGGTCGGGCCGTCGTGCTGGGCCCGACCGGCCGCAACTTTGGTGCCGGCATGTCGGGCGGCATCGCCTACGTGTACGACCCCGACGAGGTCTTCGAGGGCCGCGTCAACATGGAGATGGTGGCGCTCGAGCCGCTCGACGGCGACGACCAGCAGTTCCTGGCCGACGTCGTCGCGGCGCACGCCGAGGCGACCGACTCCGAGATCGCCCGTGCGCTCCTGGCCGACTGGCCGACGGCGCTCGGACGGTTCCGGAAGGTCATGCCGAAGGACTACCGGCGGGTGCTCGAAGCCACCCGGCGGGCAGAGGAGAACGGTCTCGACGTCGTCGAGGAGATCATGCGAGCGAGTCAGGTCTGATGGGCGACACCAAGGGTTTTCTTCGACACGGCCGTGAGGTCCCGACGCGTCGGGCCGTCCCGGTGCGTCTGCGCGACTGGAAGGAGGTCTACGAGGAGTTCGACGAGTCCGCGCTCCAGACCCAGGCCTCCCGCTGCATGGACTGCGGCATCCCGTTCTGCAACAACGGCTGCCCGCTGGGCAACATCATCCCGGACTGGAACGACCTGGCCTACCGGGACCAGTGGCGCGACGCGATCGAGCGGCTGCACGCCACCAACAACTTCCCCGAGTTCACCGGCCGGCTCTGCCCGGCGCCGTGCGAGGCCGCCTGCGTCCTGGGGATCAACCAGGACCCGGTGGCCATCAAGCAGGTCGAGGTCACGATCATCGACAAGGCGTGGGACGAGGGCTGGGTCGTGCCCGTGCACCCGTCCCGCCCGACCGGCAAGCGCGTGGCCGTCGTCGGCTCCGGCCCCGCTGGTCTGGCCGTCGCCCAGCAGCTGACGCGGGCCGGCCACGCCGTGGTCGTGCTCGAGCGTGCTGACCGCATCGGCGGCCTCCTGCGCTACGGCATTCCCGAGTTCAAGATGGAGAAGCGGTTCCTCGACCGCCGTCTGGCCCAGATGCGCGCCGAGGGCACAGAGTTCCGTCCCAACGTGAACGTCGGCGTCGACGTCACCGTCGAGGAGCTCGAGCAGCGCTACGACGCCGTCGTGCTGGCCACCGGAGCGACCGCGTGGCGCGACCTGCCGATCCCTGGCCGGGAGTTCACCGGCGTCTACCAGGCGATGGAGTTCCTCCCGTGGGCCAACAAGGCCCAGGAGGGCGACATGGCCGTCGACGAGGTGCCGATCTCTGCCGCCGGCAAGAAGGTCGTCATCATCGGTGGCGGCGACACCGGCGCCGACTGCCTGGGCACGTCGCACCGCCAGGGCGCCGAGTCGGTGCACCAGTTCGAGATCATGCCGCGGCCCTCGGACTCCCGTCCGGACGCGAACCCGTGGCCGACCTACCCCATGACCTACAAGGTCACCTCGGCCCACGAGGAGGGCGGCGAGCGCGTCTACGCCGTCAACACCGTGGAGTTCCTGGGCGACGAGCAGGGCAACCTGCGGGCGCTCAAGTACGCCGAGGTGGAGCAGCAGGTCACCGACGGGCGCATGCAGTTCGTGCCGGTCGAGGGTTCCGAGACCGAGCTCGAGTGCGACCTGGTGTTCCTGGCGATGGGCTTCGTCGGCCCGGAGCAGAGCGGGCTCCTCGACGCCCTCGGCGTGGACCTCGACGACCGCGGCAACGTCGCCCGTGACAGCAGCTGGGCCACGTCGCGGGACAACGTCTTCGTGTGCGGCGATGCCGGCCGCGGCCAGAGCCTCATCGTGTGGGCCATCGCCGAGGGGCGCGCCTGCGCCGCTGCGGTGGACCAGCATCTCATGGGTGAGACCGAGCTGCCGTCGCCGGTGCGTCCCACCGACCGTCCGCTCGTCTGACCGACTCCTGACCGGTGACTGAGCCCGTCCCGCTGCGGGTCGTCGTCGTCCACTGGAACCAGCCGGAGCAGTGCCGGCTGACCGTCGGCCGCTTCTTGGACCGTGAGGTCCCGGTGCGGGTGACGGTCGTCGACAACGACTCGACCGCCGCCAACCTGGAACGCCTGTACGCCGGGCTGGCCGACCTGGACGCGGCCGACCGCGTCGAGGTGGTCGAGGTCGGCCGGAACTCCGGGTTCGGCCCGGGCGCCAACGTCGGCCTCCAGCGGTTCCTCGACGACCCCGACGACGGCGAGTGGGTCGTCCTGTGCCCCCACGACGTCGACCCGGCACCCGGCTGTCTGGCCGAGCTGCTCGAGGCCGGGAACGCGGATCCCATGGCCGGACTCCTGTGCGCGGACGTCGGCGACGGCATGACCCCGGTGATCGACCCGTACTTCGGGGGCATGTACGTGCCGGGCGACCCCGCCCCCGGGTGGCAGGACTGCGACTACCCGCACGGCACCCTCATGGTGCTGCGCCGGACCTGTCTGGACGAGGTCGGGCTGTTCGACGAGCGCTACTTCTCGTACTGCGAGGAGGCCGACCTGGGTCGGCGCGCCGCGCTGGCCGGCTGGCGGATCGGTCTGGTGCGGGGCGCACGGGTCACCAACCAGTACGTCGGCTCGTCCGTGGCGCTGGTCGACTACCTGCAGACCCGCAACACGCTCCTGCTCGTCCAGGAGATGAGCGGCTGGTACCACGCCACGGTGCGGACGTGCATCACGCTCTTCCAGGTGGCGAAGGGGACGGTGCGCCCCGAGTCCCGTCCGCTGATCTACGACGCCCGGGCCCGGCTCGCGGGCATCCGGGACTTTGCGCTGCGCCGGTTCGGTCCGCCGCGGCTCTGAGCTCTCCAGCCCTGGACCGTCGGCTCAGTCCCCGTGGACGATGCGCCGGTCGAGCCGGTCGGCGCCCGCATCCATCCCCGGCATCTGCGCGTCGTAGGAGCCCACGGCCTCTGCCACCAGGTCGGAGATGACCGACTCGGCCTGCTCCCAGTTGGCGGCCCGCAGCCCGTCGAGGTGCCGGTTGTAGGGCTGGTCGAAGACGACGACGTCGTTGCCGCCCGCCCGGAGCGCCTCGACGTTGTGCGGGGCGTCCTCGATGTAGGCGGTGGCCTGCACCTCGGGCTTGCGGCCCAGGAAGCACAGGTCGCGGTACGGGATGCGGTTGGTGTCGAGCCACTCGACCGTGTCGGACACGATCAGCGCGTGGCCCCAGTTGGTGACGAGCCGGTGCGTGATGATCCGGATCCAGACCCCCGCGTCGGACAGCCGCCAGAGGGCGTCGGCGACCCCCGGCATGGGCGGCATGTGCCGGAACATGTGGTGGTGCTCCACCCCGCTGCGGTGCATCGCCAGGAAGCCCTCGCGGTCCAGGCCCCATTCGGCGAAGTCCCAGCTGACGTCGTCGGTCAGTGTGGCCGGGTCGATGCCGCGGTCGGCCGACACCACGGCCTTGAACGCTGCGGTGTAGTCCCCGCACACCCCGTCGAGGTCGACGCCGAGCACGAAGTCGCTCATCTGCCGGCCCTTCTGAGTGCGTCGTCGGCCAGGACCCGGAAGTTGTCCAGGGCGGCGGCCTCCCAGGTGAGCTCGCCGGCCCGCTCGAGCGCGCCGGCCTGGAGCTGTGTGCGCAGCGCCGTGTCGGTCATGACGTCGGCCACCAGGCCCGAGAGGTCGGCGTCGGAGGTGGCGAGCAGGCCGCTGCGGCCGACGGCCACCGCGTCAGAGTGCCCGGCGATGTCGGTCGCCACGGTGGGCGTCCCGCACGCCGCCGCCTCGGTGAGCGTCATGCCCCAACCCTCCCGGACCGAGGCCGACGAGACGATCCATGCCCGCCGGTAGAGGTCGCGGAGGCCCTCGTCGGTGACGTGGCCGGCCAGCGTGACCCAGTCGTGGCCGCCGACGGCACTGATCTGCTCCTCGACGACGGGACGCTCGTAGCCCTCGCCGACGATCACCAGCCGCAGGTCGGGCACCCGCTCACGGGCCGCCGCCATGATCCGCACGAGCCGCGGGAAGTCCTTGACCGGGGCCAGCCGTCCGACGGCCACGGCGAGCGGCACGGGGGAGCGGTCGCCCCCGGGCGTGAAGAAGGGGTCGACCCCGGGTGGCACCACGGTCACGCGGTCCGGGTCGAAGCCAAGGTCGTCGACCAGCTCGGACTTGGAGGACGGCGAGAGCGTGACCATCGGCTGGCGGCGGTAGAAGGGCGGTGCGAGGCGGGCCTCGAGCAGCTCGCCGAACTTGGCGACCGGTCCGGGCAGCGTCATGCCCCACATGGGCCCGTGCACGTGGTGGAGCCAGACCATCCGTGGCCCACGTCGCCACACCGGCGACATGAACGGCATGCCGTTCCAGATCTCGACCAGGCCGTCACAGCGACCCATGCGGCCGGTGAGCTCCGCCACCGCGGAGCGGGGGAACACCGAGTAGCGGCTGCCGTAGCGGGTGGCCCGGTAGCCCTCGCGGTCCCGCTCGGGCGGCTGACCCACCGCGGCGGAGGTGCGCATCGTGACCTGCAGGCCGGACTGGGCCCAGATCGACGCGATGTTGTGCGCATGCACCTCGGAGCCGCCGGCCTCGTCGTCGTCGAGGTCCCGCCACGCCAGCATGTGGACGGTCTGCAGGCCGGCCCGGGCGGCGAGCGCTGCGATGGCCGAGGTGGTCGCCTCGCTGGCTACAGGTGTCTGCACGGTGGTGGGTTCCGAGGTTCCGTTCGGCGGGAGAAGGGCGGCCCTATGCTACGCGGCGCCCCTTGGCCCACCGGAGGACCGTGTGAAACTGACCGGCGAACGCCCGATGCAGGGCCAGACCCCTGACAGCCTGCTGGCGCTCCATGCCGCGGGCTACCGAGAGGTCCGGGCCCGTGCCGGTGACGGACGGTTCCTGGACGTCGGCTGCGGCCTCGGCGACGAGTCGGTCGGGTTCGCTGCGGCGGGCCGCACGCTCGTGGGCGTCGACTACGACCCGGCCACCGCGGCGTCGGCCGTGAAGGTCCACGGCGGCGAGGGCATGCGTGCCGTGTGCTCCGACGGTTCGCTCCTGGGCCTGCGCACCGGCACGTTCGACCACGTCTGCTCGTCGCACCTGATCGAGCACTTCACCGAGCCCGAGTACCACGTGACCGAGGTGGCCCGGGTGCTCGCCGACGACGGACGGGCGTTCTTCCTGACGCCCAACGCCCCGGCCGACTTCGAGAACCCGTACCACGTGTACCTGTTCGAGCCGGAGGACCTGCGGTCCATGCTCGAGCGCCACTTCGAGCACGTCGAGCTCTACGGCCTCGACGGTTCGCCGCGGGTCAAGGAGGACTTCGAGACCCGGCGGGCGATGGCGGAGAAGCTCCTCAAGCTCGACCCGCTCGGGATCCGCCACAAGCTGCCCCGTTCGGCGTTCGTGTGGTTGCACGCCACCGGCCGGCGGTTCGCCTACCGGTTCACCAACACCGACCAGGTCGGCGGTCAGTCCGGGATCACCGCCGAGGAGTTCTTCGTCTCCGAGTCGATCGACCCGTCGACGCTCGTGCTGTTCGCCGTCTGCGAACGCCCCCGCCGCTGACGCAGCAGCGCCACGAACGGGTCGGCCACCACGAGCGCCACGGCGGCGAGCGTCGGCACGTGCGAGGCCTCGAACGCGTTCATCCACTCGAAGTCGACCCGGTAGTCGTTGCGCAGTTGTTTGGCGACCACGTAGCCGAACGCCAGCGTGAGCGACGCCACTGCGGCCCCCCGGAGCAGGACCTGCCCGCGGCGTGTCCGTAGCGAGACGTACGCCACGACGGCGACCGGTGCGGCGGCCCACCACGGCATCACCAGGGCGGAGAGACCGCCGACGACGAGCGTGCCGAGCAGCGCCGTCCGGGTCGGGACGGGGCCGCCGTCGGCGGAGAACGGTCCGACGAGCTCGGGCACCATGTCGGCGATCCGTGACTTGCGCACCGGCCGGCCTGCGCCGAGCAGCGGGGACAGCACCAGCAGCAACAGGCACAGCACGACGCCCAGGGCCGAGAGCGCCAGGGCGATCCAGATGGTCCGCTGCGGGGTCCACTCGACGTCGACGGTGATGCTGGCACCGTCCTTGGCCGGGTCCACGTACCAGCCGTTGGCGAACCCGTTGACGAGCGTGGGGGCGCCCAGGCTGGCGCCGTCGGCCGTGCGGGCGGACCATCCGTCGCTGAACGACTGGCCGAGGACCAGCCAGTAGGGCTCGGACGCGTCCTTCACCGAGTAGCGGTACGAGAGGCGGCCCGTCCGGTCCACCTTCGTGGCCGGCGGCGTGGGACCGTCGTCGGGCCGCTCGGCGAGTGTGTCGGTGCCGGGGCCACCGCCCTTGGCCGAGCTGAGTGCCAGCAGGTCCACGTCCCATCCGGTCGAGGTGCCAGGTGCCGAGGTCAGCGACGTCGTGCCGGCGTCGAGGTCGAGGGGGGTCCCGCAGGACTCGACGCGGAGCGGCGTGCGAGCGAGGGCGTCGCCCACGGTGCCGACGACCCGGACCGGCACGGTGGTGCCGTCGGGACCGTCGACCGAGAACAGGTCGGTGCGGCAGTCGTCCGACACCGCGGTGTCGGCGTCGACGGGTGGTCGCACGGGGAGCCCGAGCTCGGCCAGCGCGACCGGCAGGACGGCACCGCCCTTGTTGGCCGTCACGTCGCGGGACTTGGTGATGGTGAATCGGAAGGTCGTCCCGGTCACCCCGTCGAGCGGCACCGTGACGACGGTCGTGGCGCCCCGGGGCTCGCCGGTGCCG
>CAJANQ010000582.1 GCA_903941145.1 uncultured Actinomycetes bacterium | reverse complement strand
TCCTCGGAGGCCGACGTGACGGCCGGCCGCAGCGTGGTCCCGCACGAGAGGCAGGTGGGTGCGCCCTCCCAAGTGGCGACGCCGCACACTGGGCACTCCACCTTGGCGACGTCCTGCTGGTCGAACAACTCCTGCGACACGGTTCCTCCTCGGTCGACCGTGTGGGCGAACCGACCCCGACAGCGTACGGCGACACGTCGACGAACCGGCGGAACACGGGTCCGGGCGGACCTGCCCACCAGCCCGAGAGCCAGTCAGGGCGCTAGGAGTCCGACTTCGGGCGCAGGTCGATGCGGAGCGTGAGGACGCCGTCGTCGAGCTCGGCCTCGGCCGAGCTCAGCATGGCGAAGTCCTGGAAGTCGAGCTCGGCCTGACGGATGAACTCGCGACGCGCGTCGCCCTCCACGGGAGGGATCTGACGTCGCTTCACCGACGAGGCCCGGTCCCTGAAACGGGCGAGCATCTCCTGGGGATCGAACGTAGCCATGTCGGGAACCTACTGCGGGGCCGGGTCGCCGCCGTCGAACGGGGCGTCGAAGTCGAACGGGGCTGGCGCCGCGGGCTCGGTTGCCGGAGCAGGTTCGCCGGCGGGCTCGGGTGCCGGAGCAGCTTCGCCGACGGGCTCGGGTGCCGGTGCAGGTGCAGCGGCGGGGGCCGGGGCCTCGCCCCAGCCTGCAGACGCCCACATGCCGTCCGCGGTCACCGAGGGAGGGCCGGGGTCGGAGTTTGCGGGGTCGGAGGTGGCGGGCGGCACGGTGGCGTCCTCGGCCTCGAACTCGGCAGAGGCGTCGAGCACCTCGGACGGGACGATCGCCTCGGGCGCAGTCCCGGCAACTGCAGCCGCCCCTGCGGCCGCACCGGCCTGCACCACCGGTTCCGACGGCACCTCCGGCGCAGGCGGCAGGTTGTTGACCACCGGCGGTGGGGCGGCGAACGGGTCGGCCGGGGCGGCGGGCACCGTCACGACGGGGTGCGGCTCGGTAATCGGGTCGGCCGCCGCCGCGGCGCCGGCGCCCGCACCGACGAGGACGGCGGCCGCCGCGGGCACGGCGGGGTCGCCCGGCGTCGCCCAGCGCATCGCAGGGACCTCCTCGTCGGCCTTGGGCCGCGTGAGCCGCCAGAACACCATGGTCGAGAGCAGCGAGAGGGCTGCCAGGCCGAGCAGGGCCCAGATCACCAGCCGGAGACGCCGCTGGGCCCTGTCGCCCGGGGTCTCGGCCTGCACCCGCTGCTCCGGCGCCACCGTGACGGGCGGCGAGGTCGTGGTGGGCGCCGTGGTGGTCGTCGTCGTGGTGTCGGTCGTCGCGGTCGTCTCGGTCGTCGGGAGCGTCGTGTCGGTGCTCACCGTCGTGGGGGCGGTCGTGGGCGACGTCGTGGTGGTGGCCGGCCGGGCAGTGGTCCGCGGCGTGGTCGGCGTCGGCCGGGCCGTCGTGGTGGGACGGGCGGTGGTGGGCGCAGCGGTCGTGGGGGCAGCCGTGGTGGGCGTCGCAGTGGTCGGGGCGGCCGTCGTCGCGGGCGAACCGGCACCCGCAGGTACTGCCCAGCCGGCCCAGAGCACGGCCGCTACGGCGACGCCGACGACCAGCGCAAGGGTGGACCGACGTCGTCCGGGCATGGGCGCAGGGTAGCGCCCAGCAGGTCGCTGGTCGCGGTGCCTCAGCCCTGTTCTGCCGGGCAGGAGTAGGTGGTTCGGCCACCCACCGTCCGGCGTTCCAGCGGCTCTCCGCAGCGAGGACAGGTGCCCGAGCGGTGGCGCTGCTCCTGGAGGTCACCGGTGTGGGAACCGCCCCGGCGCGTCAGCAGACGGACGGTCGACCGGAGTGTCCTGGCGAGCGCGGCAACGTCGTCGGCGTCCAGTCCGCCCGCCGGACGGGCCGGGTCCATCCCCGCGCGCCAGAGCGTCTCGTCGGCGATCAGGTTGCCCACCCCGGCGAGTCGCGACTGGTCGAGCAGCGCCGCCTTGAGCGGGGCCGACGAGCTGCCGAGCGCGACTGTCAGCTCCTTGCGGGTCACGGTGGACGCCTCGGGCCCGAGCCGGGACAGGTCGGGGTCCAGCTCGACGCCGCCGAGGCGCCGGGGGTCGGACAGCACGAGCCGGCCGCCCCGCACGAACTCCAGGCCGAACCGGTCCCAGGCCGGGTCCTGCCGGGACGGGCCGTACTCCAGCGCGTCGATCGGCCCGAACCCGTCCACGACGATCCGCCCGGTCATCCCGAACCGCAGCCCGAGCTGCACGCCGTCGTCGAGGTCGAGCCACATGAGCTTGCCGCGCCGGCCGGTCCCGACCACGGTGCGGCGTTCGACCGCGGCGGTGACGACCGACGGCGTGGCACCGCCCTTCAGGAACCAGGCGTCGGGGGCGACGACCGCGCGCACCGTCCGGCCCACCACCCGGTCGGCGGCCTGCCGGTACGACTCGACCTCGATGAGCTCGGGCACGACCAGCGCTCCAGCGGTCGGTCAGGCGAAGGCGGCGTCGAGCGCCCGTCGGACGTCGGCGACCACGTCGTCGGTGTCCTCCAGGCCGACCGACATGCGGACCGTCGCCGGGGTGATTCCCGCGTCGGCCAGCTCCTCGGGCAGGAGGTTCACGTGGGTCGTCGAGGCCGGGTGCGTCACGAGCGTCTCGGGGCCGCCCAGCGAGGTCGCGAGGCGACAGATCCTGGTGGACTCGACGAACCGGCTCCCTTCCTGCAGGCCGCCGGCCAGCTCGAAGGTGAGCAGTCCCCCTCCGAGCCGCATCTGGCGCTTCGCCAGCTCGTACTGCGGGTGCGAGGGCGAGAACGGGTAGCGGACCTCGACGACGCGGTCGTCGGCCTCGAGCACCTGGGCCAACGCGGCGGCAGTAGCCCCCTGTTGGCGCAGGCGGACGCCCAGGGTGCGGAGGCCGCGGATTCCGCCCGCTGCGTCGTACGGGGCCGCGTTGGCGCCCTGGAGCACGGCGAAGCCCCAGATCCAGTCCAGGAGCTCGCGACTGCCGGCCACGACGCCCAGGGTCACGTCGTTGTGCCCGCCGATGGCCTTGGTGGCCGAGTGCAGCGACAGGTCGATCCCGTGGTCGAGCGGGCGCTGGCCGAGCGGGGTGGCGAACGTCGAGTCGACGACCTTCATGGGGCCCTTGATGGCGCCGAGCCGGTCCAGGTCGACCAGGTCCAGCCGCGGGTTGGCGGGGGTCTCGGCAAAGAGCAGCGTGGTGGTGCCCGGCCGGACTGCGGCCTCCCACGCCTCGGGGTCGGTCCCGTCGACGAACGTGACGTCGATGCCGAACCGGGGACACACGGCCTGGAACAGCATCTGCGTCCCGGCGTAGATCTGCTTCTGGGTGACGACGTGGTTGCCGCTCGAGCACAGGCCCAGCACGACGGCGGTGACCGCGCCCATGCCCGACGCGAAGGCCCGGGCCCCCTCGGCGCCCTCGAGCTCGGCGATGGCCTCTTCGAACGCGTTGACGGTCGGGTTGCCGTACCGGCTGTAGAAGCGGTCGGCGCCCACTGCGGTGGCCATGCGGCGGCCCTCGGCGACGGTCTCGGACTCGAACGTCGAGCTGGCCCAGACCACCGGGGCGAGCGCGGAGCCGTTGCCGCTGCGTCCCGCCAGGATCGCCGTCGTCTCGGGAGCGACCTGCGGCCCGTCGGCGCCAGGTGCAGGGATGGTGTCGTCAGCCACGCTGTTCCTCCTCGGTGCGGGACCCGCCGCGCTCGATCAGCGCTCGCACGTGCGGCCCGATGTCGTCGGTGCGGGTCAGGAACCCGTCGTGGCCGTCAGGGGCGACCACCTCCAGCATCTCGCTCCTCACGCCGCCGGCCAGGAGCTGGGCGTGCAGGTCGGTCTGTTGCGCCGGCGGGTAGAGGCCGTCGGAGCTGATCGCGGCCACGAGCGTGCGGGCCGAGACCCGCGACAGCGCGGCGAGCGTGCCGCCCCGGCCGCGGCCGACGTCGTGGTAGTCCATGGCGCGGTTCAGCACGATGTAGCTGTTGGCGTCGAACCGGCGGACGAGCTTGTCGCCCTGGTGGTCGAGGTAGTGCTCGACCTCGAACGCAGTGTCGAACGTGAGGTCGAACTGGTCGCGCATCTCCCGACCGAAGCGCTCTGTGAACGACTCGTCGGAGCGGTAGGTCACGTGGGCGGCCTTGCGCGCCACGGACAGGCCGCGGTGCGGGCCCTCGGCCTGGTCGTAGTAGTCGCCGCCCGAGAAGTAGGCGTCCTCGGTGATGGCGTTGCGGCCGATGTGGCTCCACGCGACCTGCTGCGCCGAGGCCTGCGCCGTGGTCGAGCACAGGACCAGGTTGGCCACGGCATCGGGGTACATCACGGCCCACTCGAGCGCCTGCATGCCGCCCATGGACCCGCCGACCACCGCGTGCCAGCGGTCGATGCCGAGCCCCACGGCCAGGCTGTGCTGGGCCCGCACCATGTCGCGCACGGTCACGACAGGGAACGAGCTGCCGTGCGGGCGGCCGGTGGCCGGGTCGGTCGAGGAGGGCCCGGTCGAGCCCTGGCAGCCGCCGAGCACGTTGGAGCAGACGACGAACCAGCGGTCGGTGTCCACGTAGCGGCCGGGGCCGACGAGCCCGCCCCACCAGCCAGGGGTCGGATGGCCCGGCGACGGGTCGCCGGCAGCGTGGCTGTCGCCGGTGAGGGCGTGGCACAGCAGGACCGCGTTGTTGGCGGCCTCGTTGAGCGTGCCCCAGGTCTCGTAGGCCACGACGACCTCGTCGAGCGACGCTCCGGACTCGGTGCGGAACGCCCGGTCCGAGGTGACCGTGTGGAACTTGCGCTGACCGGGGTCGTCACCGGGACGCCACGCGCCGCTGACGGGCGGCGCCAACTGGCTCGGGGTGTCGTTCGGGCTCACGGTCGGGAGTGCGTTCCTGCGTCGAGGAGCAGCCCGAAGGGCCCAGCAGAGCGGGAGCGTCGACGAACGACGCCGTACGGACACGTGGTTGCCGGTGCAGTACCAGCCACATCCCCGCCGGAGCGGGAAGGCACCTTGGGTGTCCGTCCCAGGTTGCCGGACCCCATGGGGCCACTCGTGATGATGCGCCTATGAGACACGACGGCCGCCCGGACGGTCAAGCCGGTAGCGCGGCGCGGGCCGGACGGCGGACGACGGCACGTTGGAGCCACCACCCGACGACCTGCCCACCGGCGTCGAGGTCGGGGTCCAGCCCATAGGCGCGGGTCATGGTGCGGGCCACCTGCTCGAGCAGTCCGGCCCGCTCGTCGGCGGTAGCGGTGTGGAGCTGCTCGGCGAGCGCTGCGCCGTCGGCCCAGGCCCGGGCGTCCTCGGGCAGCGGGGTCTGGAGCGCGGCCGAGGCCGACCACCGGAGCGTGGCCGCGGAGCGACCGGACCCGAGCCCGAGGGACACGGCGCGTGCCGAGACCGGCGGGGCCAGCAGCACCGCAGCGACCCGCCACAGGTCGGCGGGATCCACGGGCTCGACCGAGATGAGCGGTGTCATGGGCACGACGTGGCCGACCGGGTCGGCGACGGCCTCGACCACCTTGGTCTGCGCGGCCACCAGCACCTTGGGGACCGACCGGGCGGCCGCCCAGGCCGCCACCCGCGGCGAGGTTGCCGCGAGCACCGACAGGTCCACCCTCGGGTGCAGGAGGTTCGCACCACCGACCTTGGCCGGCCGCACGCCCCAGTCGAGCGCCGCCGCGTCCACCATGCCCACCGTGGCCAGCGGCGGCCCGTCGCCCGCCGGCGAGTCCACCACCGCGTCTCGGAGCGCGTAGTACTCGTCCCGGAACCCTGCGGTCGCAGTGGCGAGCGTCGAGAGCGACGGTCCAGCCGGGAGGTCGACGGCCGGGACGCCGTAGACGGGCGACAGCAGAGGCCCCCACGAGGCAACGCCCGGCCACGGCACCCGGTGGCCCACCTGGGCCGGCACGCCGGACGACACGGCGACCTGCGGTGGCTGCGGACCACGCCGCAGCACCGGCGCACAGACCTGCACCGCTGCATCGAACCAGTCCCCGTCGTCGGACCACAGTCCGACGAGCGCGACGTCCTCGGCGAGCCGCTGCCGCACCGCACCGACGTCGGCCGCAGACAGCACCGAACGGGGCTGCAGGAGCACGGCGACACCGTCGTCGGAGAGCAGCTCTGCGGCCAGGAGCAGGAACAGCGCCGCGGCGTCGATGGTCCTCCCGACGATGCCGAACCGCTCCCTGAGCGCCTCGCGCAGCACCTCCGGCCGAGCGACGTCGGCGGCGAGCGGCGACAGGAACGGCGGGTTGCCGACGACCAGGTCGGCGCCCCCTGGCAGCAGTTCCGACCACCCGGCACGGGGCCGCACGAGCGCGTCGCCCACCAGCATCGGCAGCTGCACCGCCCGCTCCGGGACGCCGTGGTCCTGCGCCCAGCCGACCAGCGCGTCGCGCGCCACCCGCGCACCATGAGGGTCCAGCTCGGCACCGACTAGCACGCCGTCCACGACGTCGTGGGGCGACACCCCGCGGGCCACCAGCGCATAGGCCGCAGCGAGCAGGAACGCACCACCCCCGCACGACGGGTCGAGCACCGTCGAGGGCAGCCGGCCGGCGGCCGTGACGAACTCGTCGAGCGCAAGGTCCACGAGCCCGCGTGCAAGGGGCGCCGGCGTCTGGTGGACGCCCCGGGCACGGCGGTCGTCGGGGTCCAGGCCGCGCTCGTACGCGTCGACCAGGGCTCTCGGTGCGGGGGTCACCCCGCCATTCTGACGAGCGGCGGGCGCCGCACGACGGACCTGCGGCCCGCAGCGTCAGCCGGCGGTGGGGTCCCAGGCGACCAGGTCGGCCAGCCGGGGGTCGTTCGAGAACATCTCGACGAGCGGCAGGTCCAGTCCGAGGCGCTTCTGCATGCGACGCACCTCAAGCTCCTGGTTCCAGAGCACGAGCGACACGACCAGGCCCTTCTCCCCTGCGCGCGCCGTACGGCCCGAGCGGTGGAGGTAGGTCTTGTGGTCCGACGGCGGGTCGTAGTGGATGACCACGTCGACGTCGTCGACGTGGATGCCACGGGTCGCGACGTCGGTGGCGACCAGTGCGGTGAGCTTGTCGCTCGAGAAGTTGGCGAGCGCCTTCTCACGCAGGTTCTGGCGCAGGTCGCCGTGGATGGCCGCGGCCGCCACGTCGAGGTCCTCGAGCTTGCCGGCCACCCGGTCGGCGCCGTGCTTGGTGGCGCTGAAGACCATGGCCTTGTGGTGCGCCTTGATGATCGTGGCGCAGACCTTCGCCTTGTCCATCTCGTGGACGAGGATGAACCGGTGCGTCATCTGCTCGACGGTGACGCCCTTGGATGCGACCTCGTGGCGGGTCGGGTCGGTCTGGTAGCGCCGCACCAGGCTGTCGACCACGCCGTCGAGCGTGGCCGAGAACAGCAGGGTCTGGTGGGTGCCGTCGACGTTGCGGAGGATCCACTCGACCTGGGGCAGGAAGCCCATGTCAGCCATGCGGTCGGCCTCGTCGATGACGACGTGCGACACGTCGGCGACGGTCAGGTCGCCACGCTCGATCAGGTCGATGGCACGGCCGGGGGTGCAGACCGCGAGCTCGACGCCCTCCTTGAGCAGCTTGATCTGCTTCTCGATCGGGTCACCGCCGTAGATGGCAGCAACGCGCACGCCACGGGCCATCGCCATCGGCAGGAGCTCGTCGCGCACCTGGGTGGCCAGCTCACGGGTGGGCACGAGGGCCAGTCCCGTCGGGCGGCCCGGCTTGGCCTTGGGCAGCAGCTGCAGCAGCGGGAGTCCAAAGGCGAGCGTCTTGCCCGAACCCGTCTTTGCCTTTCCGCAGACGTCCCGACCGGCGAGGATGTCGGGGATGGTCATGGTCTGGATGGCGAAGGACTCGGTAATGCCCTTCTCGGCGAGGGCGTGGCACAGGTCGGGGGCCACTCCCAGCTGTTCAAATGTGGTGCTCATGTCCTCTTCGGATCTCTTGAATCCCGGCAAGGGTACCTGCCGCCGGGTACCGGCCGCAGTTCTGACGGGAGTCGCCCAGTGACACGCACCACCCAGGAGCACCTGGACCAGATCGCCGAGCAGGGCTTCACCGTCCTGGAGCGGGTCGTCCCCGACGACCTGTGCGACGCCCTGCTGGAGGACCTGGCACGGCTGGAGTCCGAGCTGGGCACCACCCCGGCCGACAACTCCTTCGAGGGCCGTTCGACGCTGCGGGTCTACAACCTGCTGGCCCACGGCGGCCGCTGGCCCGAGGTGCCCGTGCTGGCACCGGTGCTCGACGTGGTCGACGGCGTGCTCGACGACGGATGCCTAGTCTCGAGCCTGTCGTCGGTCCGGATCGGCCCCGGCGAGACGGCCCAGCCGATCCACTCCGACGACCAGCTCTACCCCATGGTCGACCCCGACCCGCCGGTGGTGTGCAACACGATGTGGGCGCTCACCGACTTCACGGCCGACAACGGCGCCACACGCGTCGTCCCCGGGAGCCACCGCGGCCCCAAGCCCCAGTACGGCGGCGAGTACGAGTCCGTGCCCGCTGTGATGCCGAAGGGCAGCGTGCTGGTGTGGCACGGCCGGCTGTGGCACGGCGGCGGTGCCAACACCACCGGGTCCGACCGGGTGGGCATCGCCATGAACTACTGCGCCGGGTGGGTCCGCCAGCAGGAGAACCAGCAGCTCGGCGTGGACGCGGCGACGGTGGCCACGTTCGGTCCGCGGCTGCGACGGCTCGTGGGCTACGGCGTCTACCTGGGACTCATCGGCCACATCGACAAGCGGTCCGCCGAGCAGGTCCTCCTGGCCCCCGAAGGTCGCGCCGACGGCAGTGGCATCGTCTGGGACGCCACGTGAGCGGCCAGCCCTCTCCACTCGACGAGGTCGCAGCGTGGGGCACGCCGTTCGCCGCCGCGGCCGTGGTGCGGGCCGGGGCGACCGTTGCGACCGCCGGCGACACCGCGCACACCGTGCGGTTGGCGTCGATCACCAAGCTGCTCACGGCGTGGGCAGTGCTCGTGGCGGTCGAGGAGGGCGCCGTCGCGCTCGACGACCCGGTCGGACAGCCCGGCTGCACGCTCGGGCTGCTGCTGTGCCACGCCGGCGGCTACGACTTCGACACGCCCCGGGCGCTGGTGGCGCCGGCGACGAGGCGCATCTACTCCAGCACCGGCTACGAGCTGGCGGCCGGCCACGTGGAGTCGGCCACCGGGTTCGCCTTCGCCGACTACCTGTCCGAGGCCGTGCTCCAGCCGCTGGGCATGGCCTCGAGCGAGCTGCGGGGCTCCCCCGCCGCAGATGCCTGGTCCTCGGTCGACGACCTGGTGCGGTTCGCCACGGAGGTCCGGACCCCCACGCTGCTCGACATGACCACCGCAGCGCAGTTCCGCACCGTCCAGGTCCCGGACCTGGCCGGCGTCCTGCCGGGCTGGGGACGGTTCGACCCGCTGCCATGGGGGTTCGGGCCCGAGCTGCGCGGCGCCAAGTCGCCGTCGTGGATGGGCAGCAGCGCACCTGCCGGCTGCTTCGGCCACTTCGGGGGCGCCGGGACGCTCCTGTGGATCGACCCTCCGTCGAGCTCTGGGTCGGACCTGGCTGCCGTGGCGCTCACCGACCACGAGTTCGGCGACTGGGCGGTGGACGCCTGGCCCGGCTGGTCGGACCAGGTCCGCGCCGCCTACTCCTGAGCGTCCTCGGGGTCGCCGTCCGCAGGTCCGGACGGCAGGTCGGCGTCGTCGACGAGCACGTCGGCGCCCGCCTGCTCGGCGACAGTGTCGGCGCCAGCGTCCGACGGCGTTGCGTCAGCTCCTGCGGGGACCTCGCCGCGCAGCACGGCCAGTCCGGGCCCCGCCGCAAACTCTCTGGGGTTGCCGCCGGCGCGCAGCTCGGCGGTGGCCTCGGAGTCGACCGGCGACCCGCCCCAGAACATCCAGACGATGCCGACCAGGAAGATCAGGGCAGACACCCAGGTGTTGACCCGGAGGCCGAGGAGCTTGGTGACGGTGTCGCTCCGCATGAGCTCCACCCAGAACCGGCCGACGCCGTAGCCGACCAGGTACACCGAGAACCACCGGCCCGGCTTGAGCACAATCTTCTTGCCGGCCCACACGATGAACCCGACCAGGCCAAAGTTCCACAGCGCCTCGTACGCGAAGGTCGGGTGGAAGGTGGCGTACTCGGCGTACTTGAGCGGACGGTACGGGACGTCGACGTTGAGGCCCCACGGGACCTTGGTCGGCCGGCCGAACAGCTCCTGGTTGAAGTAGTTGCCGATCCGGCCGATGGCCTGGGCGAGCGGGACGGCCGGTGCGGCGGCGTCGAACCCGAGCGGGACGCTCACCTTCAACCGCCGGGCGGTGAGCACGCCCGCCAGCGTGCCCAGGACGATGCCACCGGGGATGCCCAGGCCGCCCTTCCAGATCATGAAGGCGTCGGGCCACCACCGGCCGCCCGAGTACAGGCGGCTCCAGTCGGTGATCACGTGGTAGATCCGCGTCCCGATCAGGCCGGCCGGGATGGCGACCAGGGCAATGGTCGTCATGTCCTCGGGGTCGCCGCCCATCGCCTGCCAACGACGGCGCATGATCGCGACGCCGGCGAGCGCCCCGAGCGCGATGCACAGCCCGTAGAGACGGAAGTTGAGCGGACCGAGCGGCAGGTCCTGGAACGGCGGCGCCGGCAGGTAGGCGATGAGGTGGGTCACGTGGGCTCCGGGTCAGGCAGCGGGAGATGTCAACGGGTCGTCGGGGCCGGGCCGGACCCGGCGGCCGGGGCGGTCGTGGTAGTCGAGGCCTGCAGCGTCCAGTTGAACGAGCTGTCGGCCAGACACACGTCGGCGTAGGACAGCACGGCCGAGGCCAGGCCACCGTTCTCGCCGCCGAACACGTCGACTGGCTCACGGAACGCCCACGCCGTCACGAACGGCTCAAGCTGTCCGCCCTCCTTGAGGCCGCGGGCCACGCACGCCGCCGACTTGCCCGGCATCAGGTTGTTGCCGGCGAGCAACGACCCCACGGCCTGCTCGACGTCGACGCAGGCGCTGAACGACGTGGCGACCGTCGACCGCTCGGTGCTCGAGAGGTCGAGCCGGTTGAGCGACGCCTCGGGCGTACCCGGCTGGTAGCCGAGGTCGACCAGCCGGTCGGCGCCGAACGCGGTGACGATCTTCTTTGCGGCGCACCGGGACTGCGTAGCCGACGGGACCCACAGGTCGATCCCCGGGGGCGCCTGGGTGAAGTCGTAGACGAGGCCGTCGACGACCAT
>CAJANQ010000581.1 GCA_903941145.1 uncultured Actinomycetes bacterium | reverse complement strand
CGGCGACAGCCGTCCTGACGCCGTCGGCGATCTGGTCGACCAGGAACTGGGTCCACGCCGGGTCGAAGCCGGAGCGGTTCGAGGCGAACCGGTTGTAGAAGTCGGTGCCGACAAACTGCCCGGGGCCCGCGTGGGTGTGGGTCGCGCCGATCATGAGGCCGGCGAGCGGGACGTCGGTGTCGTCCGCCACGGCCTGGGCGACCAGGTGCTGGACCACCGAAGAGCCGCCCAGCAGGTCGCACTGCACGACGGCGAGCGAGACCGTGCCCGCCCGCAGGTGCAGGACGCGCGCCCGCAGTCGGGAGCGGAACCCGCGGCCGTCGTAGGCGTTCGTCGAGTAGCCCGCCTTGGGCAGGCCGGGCGGGGGAGTGATGTCGACCTCGGCGGCGCCAGCGAGCAGTCCGTCGACGTGTGGCAGCGCAGCGGGTGCCGCGGGCCGGAGCGAGAACCTGGCCCGCGGGAGCGCACCGTCGAGGAACGGGGCGAGCGGTGAGATCATCAGGTGGTCAGAGCGTCGAAGGGATGACGGCCTCGACCAGGTTCGGCCCAGGTGTGCTGAGCGCCGCCTCGAGCTGGGCGACGAACTCCTCGGCCGTGGTGGCCCGGGTGGCCGGCACGCCCATGCCCTTGGACAGTGCGACGAAGTCCAGGTCCGGACGGGAGATGTCGAGCATCTCGAGCGCCTTCGGGCCGGGCTCGGCACCCACGCGGGCGAGCTCCATGTTGAGCACCGCGTAGGACGAGTTGTTGAGGATGATCGTCGTGACGTCGAGCTCCTCACGGGCCTGCGTCCACAGCGACTGGAGGGTGTAGAGCGCCGAGCCGTCGGCCTGCAGGTTCACGACGCGTCGTCCGGTGCCCTTGACGGCGATGCCGGCGCCGGTGGCGACCGGCATGCCGTAGCCGATGGACCCGCCGGTCAGGCACATCCACTCGTGGGCCGGCGCCCCGGCGGTGGCACCGGGGGCGAACAGGCCGGCGGTGTTGCCCTCGTCGGCGACGACGGCGCCCTCGGGCAGGAGCGCACCGAGCGCCTCGCACACGGTCTGGGCGGTCAGGGCCCCGGTGGGGCGCTCCGGGCGGAACGAGCCCTGCACGGTGCAGGTGCCGTCGGCGCCGACGGCCTCGGCCAGCGCGGCCATGGCTGCGAGCAGGTCCGCGTCCTCTGCCGCCAGGCTGACCACGTTGCAGCCCTCGGGCACCAGGTCCGAGGCCTTGCCCGGGTAGGCGAAGAACGACACCGGGTGCGCGGCGCCGACCACGATCAGGTGGCGCAGGCCGTCGAGCTGCATCTGGGCGAACTCGGCCAGGTAGGCGAGCCGCTCCACCGGGGCAATGCCGGCACCCCGGTCCATGATCGCAGGGAAGGTCTCGGACAAGAGCTTGGCGCCCGTGGTCTCGGCCACCGAGGCCGACCAGCGCAGCCCGTCGGTGCGCATGAGTGCGCCACCGATCAGGATCGCGGCGGGCTCGCCCGAGCGCAGCGCGTCAGCGGCGGCCGCGACTGCGGCAGCGTCCACACCCTCGGGGCCGCGGCCGGTGCCGATCTGCTCGGCGGGGCCGGGGGCGTCGTTCCAGCAGACGTCGGCCGGAAGGATGAGCGTGGCCACCTGGCCCGGGCGCTGCATCGAGGCGTGGATGGCGGCGGCGGCGTCACCAGCCACCTCGGTGGCGTCGGTCGCCGAGTGCATCCAGCCCGAGACGGCAGAGGCGATCGACGCGATGTCGGACTGCAGCGGGGCGTCGTACTGCGCGTGGTACGTGGCGTGGTCGCCCACGATGTTCACGACCGGCGTATGGCCGCGGCGCGCGTTGTGCAGGTTGGCCAGGCCGTTGCCCAGACCGGGGCCCAGGTGCAGCAGCACCGCGGCGGGCTTGCCGGACACGCGGGCGTACCCGTCGGCCGCGCCGGTGGCGACGCCCTCGAACAGGGCGAGCACCGAGTGCATCTCGGGCACGTCGTCGAGGGCTGCCACGAAGTGCATCTCGGAGGTGCCGGGGTTCATGAAGCAGGTGTCGACACCGCAGTTCACGAGGGTGCGGATGAGGGCCTGTGCGCCGTTCATGTGTGGTCCTTGGGTAGGTGGTGCCGCAGTTCAGTCGAACAGGACGTCGGGGTTGAGGATGCCGTTGGGGTCGAAGGCCGACTTGATGCGCCGCATGAGGGCGATCTTGGCGGGGTCCTCGAGGTCGTTGAAGTACTTCTTCTTCGCCTGGCCGATGCCGTGCTCTGCCGAGATGGCCCCACCGAGGGACATGCCCACCTCGAACAGGTCGTGCAGGAGCGCCTCGCGCTTGGCGTCGTCGCCCTGGAAGATGCCGAGGTGCACGTTGCCGTCGCCGGCATGCCCGCAACCGGCGATCCACGCCTCGTACTCGGTGGCCAGCGCGCTGACCTTCTCCATGAACTCGGGGATCTGCGCCCGGGGGACGACCACGTCGATGACGTCGTTGGCGCCGTTGGCCTTGGCCATCCAGAACGCCTTCTCGCGGGCGTCGATCAGCTGGGCCGCGGCCGAGGCGGGCAGGACGTAGACGTCGACGGCGCCCAGCTCGGCGAGCAGCTCGGCGATGGCCTGCGTGTCCTCGTCGAGCCGGTCGGTGGAGATGTTCTCCATGCTGACGACCAGGTAGGCGAGCGCCGTGTCCTTGATCTCCTGCGGGATGCCCAGCTCCAGGCCGGTGAACGAGTACGTGGCCGACATCGTCATGATGTCGATGTACTCGAGGATCAGGGGGTTGAGGCCCGAGTCGACGATGCGGGGGACCGCGGTGGTCACGCCCCCGAGCGTCTCGAACGGGGCGAGCACCGTGGCCTGGTGCGGCTGGCGCGGGTGCAGCTTGAGGGTGGCCTCGGTGACCAGGGCCAGCGTCCCCTCGCTGCCGACCACCAGCTGGGTCAGGTCGTAGCCGGTCGTGGCCTTGGTGTACTTGCCGCCGGTGCGCAGGACCTCTCCGCCGGGCAGGACCATCTCGAGGCCGAGCACCTGGTGGCGGGTGACGCCGTACTTCACGGCCCGCATGCCGCCGGCGTTCGTGTTGACGTTGCCGCCGAGCGAGGCCGAGTACTCGCCGGGGTACACCGGGTAGACCAGTCCGACCTGGGCCAGGGCCTCGTCGAGCTCGTTGAGCCGTACGCCGGGCTGGACCACGGCCACGTGGTTCTCGGTGTCGATCTCCAGCACCTGGTTCATGCGGTCGAAGCACACGACGATGCCGTCGGCTGCGGGAACTGCTGCACCGGACAGGCCGGTCCCGGCGCCGCGGGCGGTCACCGGAATGCCGTCGGCGTCGGCCAGCCGCAGGACCGCCGCCACCTCGTCGGTGGACTCGGGGAACACGACGACGGCGGGGGCGCGGCCCTCGACGGTGAGCGACTCGTCGCCGTAGAGGTCGTCCGACGCCGCGCTGCCGGCGACCACGCGGTCGGCGGCGAGCAGCTCCCCCAGCTGTGCAACAACATCTGCCATCGGGCCAGTCCAACCGGCCTGCGGGCCCAAGGTCAAGCAGGGTTCTCCCCGTCACGCGGCGCGGGTCCGGAACTACCGTGGTGCCGAGAGAGTCCGGTCGGGCGAGACCGGCGGAGTGGTGCACCCGCACCGCCGCGCAGGAGGCCGCCCGATGGACACCCGAAGCACCCCGCCGCTCGTCGTCAGGTTCGACCAGGTCGGCCGCGACGACGTCGACCTGGTCGGCGGCAAGAACGCCTCGCTCGGCGAGATGGTGCAGCACCTGTCGACCGCCGGCGTGCCGGTGCCCGACGGCTTCGCCGTCACTGCGGCGGCCTACCGGGAGGTGCTGGCGCTCAACGGGCTGGACCAGGTCGTCGAGTCGCTCGTCCGGGCGCCCGCCGCCGAGCGGCCCGTCGTGGCCGCCACCCTGCGGGAGGTCCTGGCGACCGCGGCGCTCCCCACCGGGCTCGTCGCCGACATGACGGCCGCCTACCGGTCGCTGGTCGGCGACGGCAACGCCCCGGTGGCGGTGCGTTCGAGCGCCACGGCCGAGGACCTGCCCACCGCCAGCTTTGCCGGACAGCACGAGAGCTTCCTTGGCGTCGAGGGCGTCGAGGACCTGCTCGTTGCGTACCGGGCGTGCGTGGCGTCGTTGTTCACCGATCGGGCGGTCGCCTACCGGGACGAGCGCGGGTTCGACCACCGGCGGGTGGCCCTGTCGGTCGGGGTGCAGCGGCTGGTCCGCTCCGACCTGGGCGCCGCTGGCGTGCTGTTCACGTGCGACCCCGACACCGGGTTCCCCGGCGTGGTCGTGGTGGACGCCGTGTGGGGGCTGGGGGAGTCGGTCGTCGGGGGACAGGTCGAGGCCGACCGCACGATGGTCCTTCGGCAGGGTGGGCTCTCCGTGCTGCCGACACAGGTGGGGTCCAAGCAGTTCCGGTCCGTGCGGGGCACCGACGGTCGGCCGCAGCTGGTGCCCAACAGCCCGGCGGTGGCCGCTGCTCCGGTGCTCGACGTCGCGGAGCTGCGGGTGCTGGCCACCTGGGCCGAGTCGGTGGAACTGCACTTCGGGATGCCCATGGACATGGAGTGGGCAAAGGACGGCGCCGACGGTTCGCTCTGGGTGGTGCAGGCCCGGCCCGAGACGGTGGAGTCGCAGGTCGACCTGCTCCGGTACGACGAGGTAGTGGTCCATGGCACCGGGCGGCTGCGCGGGAGCGGCCCGGCCGTGGGGCGGTCGGCTGCGGCCGGCAAGGTCCGAGTCCTGTCAGGGCCCGGCGACGCCGACCGGTTCTCCGACGGCGACGTACTCGTGGCCGAGCTGACCGACCCGGACTGGGTGCCGGTCATGCGTCGGGCGGCAGCGATCGTGACCGACCGCGGCGGGGGCACGTCGCACGCCGCGATCGTCAGCCGTGAACTCGGTGTCCCCGCAGTGCTCGGGTGCGGTGACGCGACCTCGCTGCTGTACGACGGCCAGGCGGTGCCCGTGTCGTGCGTGGACGGCGGCACTGGCCGCGTCACCGAGGGGGCGGCTGCGGTCGAGCACCGTCTGCACGACCTCACGGCGCTCCCGGTCACCCACACGAAGGTCATGCTCAAT
>CAJANQ010000580.1 GCA_903941145.1 uncultured Actinomycetes bacterium | reverse complement strand
GGCCCCTGCGAGGTCCTCACCCGCGCCGCAGCCCGTCCAACGCCGACGGTGTTGGCCCGGGCCACCGCCAGCGCGTCGTCGCTCACGTCGGTCATCCAGACCTTGGTGCGGACCCGCTCGGTGGCGAACGACAGGCCGATGGCCCCCGACCCGCAGCCCAGGTCGGCGACCAGCGTCTCGACCTCCCGGCCGCCCAGACGGTCCAGCTCGCCCAGTGCCACCTCGACGACCTGCTCGGTCTCGGGGCGGGGCACCAGCACGCGGCGGTCGACCATCAGGTCCAGATGGCGGAACCCCCAGCGACCCAGCACGTACTGCAGCGGCTCGCCCTCGCACCGGCGGCGGACCAAGTCGTCGAAACGGGCGACCCGCAGCTCGGTCGCCGGTTCGGAGAGTGCGAGCGGGAGCTCCGCCCCCGTCGCACCGGTGACCTCTTCCATCACGCGCCGGGCGTCGGACTCGGGCGACGGGAGCCCGGCCGACGCAAACCGCTGCGCGGCCTCGGCCAGCAGCTGCCGGTAGGTGACGGACCCTTCTGGCAGCTCCGACATGTCAGCCCTCGGCCTCGGCCAGGCGACGGGCCCGCTCGTCGGCGACCAGCGCGTCGCTGAACTCGTCGAGGTCGCCGCCCAGGATGCGGTCGAGCTGGTGCACCGTGAGGCCGATGCGGTGGTCCGTGACCCGGTTCTCCTTGAAGTTGTACGTCCGGATCTTCTCGGAGCGGCCGCCGCCGCCGATCTGCGACTTCCGCTGGCCGGAGGCCTCGGACGCGGCGCGCTCCTGCTCGGCCTGCAGCAGCCGCGACCGCAGCACGGCCAGCGCCCGCTGCTTGTTCTGCAGCTGGCTCTTCTCGTCCTGCATGCTCACGACCGTGCCGGTGGGCAGGTGGGTGATGCGCACGGCCGAGTCGGTGGTGTTGACGGACTGGCCGCCCGGCCCGGACGACCGGTAGACGTCGATCTGCAGGTCGTTCTGGTCGATGACCACGTCGACCTCTTCCGCCTCGGGCAGCACGACGACCGTGGCCGACGACGTGTGGATGCGACCCTGCGACTCGGTGACCGGGACGCGCTGCACGCGGTGCGGGCCGGCCTCGAACTTCATGCGGGACCACACGGCGTCGCCGGCGACCCGGAACGTCACCTCGGCGAACCCGCCCATGTCCGACACCGTCGAGGAGAGCACCTCGAACGACCAGCCCCGGCGCGACGCCACGCCCTTGTACATCTCGAACAGGTCCCGGGCGAAGAGGTTGGCCTCCTCGCCGCCCTCGGCGCCGCGGATCTCGACGATCACGTTGCGGTCGTCGTTGGGGTCCCGGGGCAGCAGGAGCACCTTGAGTTCCTCGGCCAGACGGTCGAGCGTGGCCTCGAGGTCGGCGACCTGGGCCCGGAGCTCGTCCTTCTCGGCGCCGTCGGCCAGCGAGAACAGCTCGCGGGCTGCCTCGAGGTCGCCGGCGGCCTCGTCGTACTCGCCGACGCAGCGGGCCAGGGGCTCGAGCGCCCGGTACCGGCGCGACACCTCGACGTAGCGGGTCTGGTCGCCCACCACCTCGGGGTCGGCCATGCGGTCCTCGCACTCGTGGTACTCGCGCACGAGCGCGTCGACCCGGGGCCGGAGGGAGTCGGGGATCATGCGGCGCCCCATGGTGCGGGGACGGGCACGACCTCGGCCGGCTCGACGAGCAGGGCAGCCAGGCGGGCCACGGACGGCAGCAGGTCGCGGGCCGGCGCGGCCAGGACCAGCCGGACGCCCGGCGCGTGCAGCACCCGGACGTCGGCGGCGACCGGCACGAGCGAGAGGTCGACGCCTGCCGTGCAGACCACCACGACGGGCGAGCCGTCGGGCATCGTGCCGGCGGCGGCGGCGGGCGAGAGGTCGCGGACGCTGGGTCGCTCGACGGTGGACTCGACGGGGTGCAGTTCGGCCGCGCCGACGAGCGAGGGGTTCTCGCACACGGTCACGCGCAGCCAGCGGTCCCGGGCCATCCGGGCCATGGGGTGCCCGGCGGCCCCCGGGTAGCGCTGGGCGCGCACCATCGACACCGTTCGGGCGAGCGAGGCTTCGGGCGCCTCGTTGGGATGGACCTCGGCCACGGCGTCGCGGTCGAACCGGCCGACGCCGGCCTCGAGGTGGAGCTCGCCGTCGCCGCCGTGCTCGACGGGCCAGCGGACAACACGGGCGACCTCAAGTCCCAGCAGCTCGCCGCGCAGGACGCCCTGCTCCGCCACGACCTCGAGCCCCTCGACCGCCATCGCGGCGACCGCCTCGGGGGCGTGGTCGGCCGGGAGGACCTCGGGCAGCGGGGCCGGGACCGCCGGCACGGACGAGCCGCCGGCCACGGTGCGGACCTCGACCGGGAACGCGAACTCCGTCGCCATCCGGGCCATCACTGCGGGGGCGCCGGCGGGGTCGTCGTCGGCCAGGAGCACCAGACGGTCGGCGCCCTGTGCCCCTGCCCACACGAGCGCGCCGGCGAGCGCGGCAGGGCCGGGCTCGGTGGCCAGCAGGTAGGCGGTCCCCTCGTCGACCAGCGCAGCGTGCGCGCCGACAGTGACGGGATCGGCGGCCAGGTCGCTGCGACCGGTCAGGTCACGGACGAGCGCCGCCAGCTTGGTACGGACCAGGCCGGAGCGCTGGTCGTCGCTCAGGCCCAGCGGAGGGTCACTCCGACTCGGCGTCGGCAGGCTCGTCGACGGTCTCGTCGGACGCAGCCTCGGGAGCCTCGGGGGCGTCCTCGACAGCCTCGACCACGGCTTCCTCGACCACGGTCTCCTCGGCGACGGCCTCGGTGGCGGTCTCCTCGGCGGCCGCGACCTCGTCGGCCTTGGCAGCAGCCTTACGACGCTTGCCATAGCGCTTCTCGAAGCGCTCCACACGGCCGGCGGTGTCGACGATCTTCATCTGGCCCGTGAAGAACGGGTGCGTGAAGGCCGAGATTTCCACCTTGGCGAGCGGGTACTCGTTCCCGTCGGTCCACGTCGTGGTCTCTTCGGTCTCGATGGTGGACCGGGTGAGGATCGTGTCGCCCGACGACGTGTCCTGGAAGACGACGTAGCGGTAGTTCGGGTGGATGCCTGGCTTCATGGGTTCGCTCCAGTTGCGGCACCGGTTTCCGAGCGGTGCCTGAGAGGGACGGGAAAGTATGGCCTGTCCCCTCCGGCCCCGTCGAAACGTGGCCGGAGGGGACCGGTGGGTACTAGGCGTTCGGCATGGAGGCCGAGGCCTTCGAGATCTCCTTCAGGAAGACGTCGTTGTTGGGGAACGTCTTCATGCGGTCGATCAGCAGCTCGAGGCCGGCACCGGGGTTGCCGCCGTCGGCGTGCAGGCCGCCGAGCACGCGGCGCAGGCGCCAGACCTGCTGGAGCTGGTCACGCTCGAACAGGAGCTCCTCGTGGCGGGTCGACGAGGCGTCCACGTCGATGGCCGGGTACACACGCTTCTCGGCGGCCTTTCGGTCCAGCCGGATCTCCATGTTGCCGGTGCCCTTGAACTCCTCGAAGATCACCTCGTCCATCTTGGAACCGGTCTCCACGAGCGCGGTGGCGAGGATGGTGAGCGAGCCACCCTCCTCGACGTTGCGGGCCGCACCGAAGAACCTCTTGGGCGGGTAGAGCGCACCGGTGTCGATACCGCCCGACATGATGCGGCCGGTGGCCGGCGCAGCCAGGTTGTAGGCACGGGCCAGACGGGTGATGCCGTCCAGGATGATGACGACGTCCTTGCCGTCCTCGACGAGCCGCTTGGCCCGCTCGATGGTCAGCTCGGCCACCTGGGTGTGCTCGTCGGAGGGGCGGTCGAAGGTCGAGGCCACGACGTCGCCGCGCACGGAGCGCCGCATGTCGGTGACCTCTTCGGGCCGCTCGTCCACGAGCAGCACGATCAGGTGCACCTCGGGGTTGTTGTGCTCGATGCACTGGGCGATGGTCTTCATGACCGTCGTCTTGCCGGCCTTGGGCGGCGAGACGATCAGGCCACGCTGGCCCTTGCCGATCGGGGCGATGAGGTCGATGATCCGGGCCGTCATGTCGCCGGGGAGGTCGGCGCGCTCGAGGCTGAGCTTCTCGTCCGGGAACAGCGGGGTGAGGTCCTCGAAGCGGGGGCGCTCCTTGGCCTTCTCGGGGTCAAGACCGTTGACCTTGTCGATCTGCAGCAGCGCCGGGTTCTTCTCCTGGCGGCCGGCCGGACGGGCCATGCCCTCGAGGACGTCGCCCTTGCGCAGGCCGAGCTGGCGGGTCTGCTTGACCGAGACGTACACGTCGTCGCGGCTGGCCTTGAAGCCCTGGACCCGCAGGAAGCCGTAGCCCTGGTCGTGGAGGTCGAGCAGACCCATGACCGGCACCGGCTCGCCGTCGAACGGCTGGTCGACGAACTCCTCCGGGCGGTCACGGTCGCGACCCCGGCGGCGACGGCGACGGCGGTTGCCCTCGTCACCGTCGTCCTGGCCGCCCTGACCACCCTGGCCGCCCTGACGGTTGCCCTGGCCACCCTGGCCACCCTGACGGTTGCCCTGGCCACCGTTGCGGCCGCCGTTGTTCTGGCCGCCCTGGTTGCGGCCGCCGTTGTTCTGGCCACCGCCCTGGCTGCGGTCGCCGCCCTGGCCTCCGTTCCGGTCCCCACGGTCGCCGCGGGACGGCTCGTCGCCGCCCTCGGCCTTGTCGTCGCCGCTCTCGGACGTACCGGTCTCGCCGGAGTCGGAAGCGTCGGCGGGGGCAGGGGCCTGGTCGCCGGAGTCGGCGTCGGCAGCGGCGTCGTCGCCGTTCGACCGGCCGGCAGCGCCGGAACGGCTACGGCCGCGGCCGCCGCCGTTGTTCTGGCCGCCCTGGCCGCCCTGGTCGCCGGCGTCGGACGAGCCGGCGTCGGACTGGGACGTGCCGCCGGAGGAGCCGGTCGTGTTGCCGGAGAGCTCGAGGATCATGTCCACGATCTCGGACTTCTTGGCGCGGGAGGTGGGCTTGCCGCCGAGGGCGGATGCAATGGTCGCAAGTTCTTCGCGGCCCTTGCCCTCGAGCTGAGAGGCGTCAACGCTCACTGTTGGAGTTCCGTTCGTCATCAGCGCGGGCGGTCGCCGCAGCGCTGTGTGGTGGACCGGCACTGCCTGCGGCAGCAACCGGGTCAGACTCGGGATTCCGAGGGTTTCGGTCCCCGGCAGGAACGGCGGTCACCTTGTGAGGGGCGAGGCCGGGTCTACCGGGAAGAGAATCGACCGAGGAGGGCTGTTGCCCGTTCCCCCGAACGAGTCGACGCAGTCACCCTAGCCGTGGTCCGGGTACCCGGCAACCATGGTCGCCGGGTCAGGCGTCACTGTCGCTGCGGTCGGGGGCTCAGGCCTCGACCAGGGTCCGCATGAGCGAGTGCCCCGCCACGACCGGGCGGTCGGCGACGCCGGGCTCGGTCAGCTCACCGCCGTCGCCGTCGGCCCGAGAGTCGACCAGCAGGTAGGGCACGGGGTCCGAGGTGTGCGTCTTCAGGTGCAGCGGCGTCGCGTGGTCCGGCAGCAGCAGGAGGCGCCAGTCCCCCATCTCGTCGAGCCCCTCGACCAGGCCGGCCAGGATCCGGCGGTCCCAGTTCTCGAGCGCCTTGACCTTCTCCTCGACGTTGCCGGCGTGGCCCGCCTCGTCGGTGGCCTCGACGTGGATCACGAACAGGTCGGCGCCGTTGCGCAGCGCGTCCAGGGCGACGTCACGCTTGCCCTCGTAGTCGGTGTCGTACCAGCCGGTGGCGGTGGGCAGGTCCACGATGTCCATGCCGGTGAGCACGCCCAGACCGCGGACCAGGTCGACGGCGGTCACCATGCCGGCGCGGATCCCGAACGTCGCTGCGAACGACGGGATCTGCGGCTGGAAGCCCTGGCCCCACAGCCAGATCTGGTTGGCGCCGACCTCGGGGAACTCGGCCAGCACGTCGCGGCTCGCCACCATCAGGTCCCAGAGCTGGTCGGCGACGGCGCCGGTCGGGCGGACCGCCGGCTGGTCGGTCAGGTCGTGCGGCGGGGTGCAGTCGGCGTCGACCCACTCCTTGGGCGCCACCATGATGTGGCGGTACTGCACGCCGGCGTGGAACTCGAGGCCCTCGCCCGCACCACGGCCGAACCGCTCGTCGAGCGCGGCGATCACCTTGGCGGCGTCCTCGGTCGACGGGTGCCCACCGGCGAAGTCGACCATGAGCCCGTCGGCGCCGCCGGCGGACGGGTCGACCGTCGAGAGGTTGCAGCGGTAGGCGACCTGGTCGGGACGCAGCTTGAGGCCGAGCGAGGCCGCCTCGATCGGGGCGCGACCCGTGTGGAACTCGGCGGGGTCGAACCCGAGGATCGACAGGTTGCCCACGTCGGAGCCGGGGGGCATGCCCTCGGGGATCACCGCGGCGCGGCCCACCTGTCCGCGGGCGGCGAGCGCACGCAGCACCGGGGTGTCGGCCACCTCGAGCGGCGTACGGCCGCCCAGGTCGGGATGGGGCTCGTCGGCACAGCCGTCAGGGACACAGACCACGTACTTCACGACGTGCAGTCTGCCCGACGCTCCCACCGCCCCCGAAGTCGGGCCGTCGCGCATCCCACCCTGCCCAACTCGTCATCTCCAGCCGCACATGCGTCGACCGAGATGACGAGTTCGCCGGGAACGGCGAGGAATCAGGAGGAGAACTGGATCAGCGGGCGGCGAGGCCGGCGCGCACGTGGGCCTCGACGGCGTCGAGCGTGGCGTCGCAGTGCTCGATGCGCTCGGTGCGCTCGAACAGGTCCGACAGGTGCGCCGGCAGCGGCGGGCGCACACCGACGGCGGCCTCGACCGCGTCGGGGAACTTGGCGGGGTGGGCGGTGCCCAGGGCGACCATCGGGACCGACGGGTCGCCACCGTGCTCCTCGGCCACGCCGATGCCGATGGCGGTGTGGGGGTCGACCAGCAGCCCGGTCGACTCGTACACCCGCTTGATGACCCGGGCGGCCTGCGCGTCGGACACGCGGCCGCAGTCGAACTCGGCCCGCAGTCCGTCGAGCAGCTCGGTCGGCACCGACACGGTGCCGTCGGTGCGGAAGTCCGCCATCATCCGTGCCACCGCGGCGCCGTCGCGGCCCATCGACTCGAACAGCAGGCGCTCCAGGTTGGAGCTGACCTGGATGTCCATCGACGGGCTCGTGGTGGGCACCACGTCGGTGATCTCCATGGTCCCGGTCGTGAAGAACCGGGTGAGGATGTCGTTGCGGTTGGACGCCACGACCAGCCGGTCGACGGGGAGTCCCATCTGCTTGGCCACCCAGCCGGCGAGCACGTTGCCGAAGTTGCCGGTGGGCACCGTGTACGAGACCGGTCCGCCGTGGGGCGCAGCGGCCAGGTGGGCCGTCACGTAGTAGACGACCTGCGCCATGACCCGGGCCCAGTTGATGGAGTTCACGGCCGAGAGTGCGACCTCGTCGCGGAAGGCGGTGTCGCCGAACGCCGCCTTCACCAGGTCCTGGCAGTCGTCGAACGTGCCGGGCACGGACACGGCATGCGCGTTGGCCGAGTTCACCGTGCTCATCTGGCGGCGCTGCACGTCAGAGACGCGGCCGTCCGGGAACAGGATGAAGATGTCGACCCGGTGCAGGTCGCGGCAGGCGTCGATGGCGGCCGACCCGGTGTCGCCCGAGGTGGCGCCGAGGATGCAGACCCGCTCGTCGCGCTCCTCGAGCACGTGGTCGAACAGGCGGCCGACCAGCTGCAGTGCCACGTCCTTGAACGCCAGTGTCGGGCCCCGGTAGAGCTCGAGCAGCGACAGCGGGGCCCCCGACGCGGTGCGGCCGACCGGCACGACCGGGCAGACCTCGGGCGTGTCGAACGTGGCATAGGAATCTGCGCACATGCGAGCGAGGGCGTGCGTGCCGATCTCGCCCTCGACGAACGGGGCGATGACCGCAGCGGCGATCTCGGCGTAGGGCATGCCGCGGAACTCGTGCACCGGCGGCAGCTGCGGCCACTCCTTGGGCAGGTAGAGCCCGCCGTCGGGGGCCAGTCCGGCCAGGAGGACGTCGCAGAACCCCAGCTCGGGGGACGCGCCGCGTGTCGAGACGTACTTCATCGCAGGGACCTTCTCATACTCAGGCCGGGCTCGCTCGGGACAGTCAGGTCAGTCGTCGCCGACGACCCGGAGGACCGAGCCGACCGAGACGACCGCGTCGAGGCCCCGCAGCTCGACGAGGGTGGCGCGCAGGTCGGCCTCTCGCGCCGAGTGGGTGATGAACGTGAGCCGGGCGGCACCGTCGGCGGCGTCCTCGATCGACTCCTGCTCCATCGAGCGGATGGACACGCCGTGGTCGCCGAACGCGCCGGCGACCGTGGCGAGCACGCCAGGACGGTCCGAGACCTCGAGGTTCACGTAGAACGCGGAGCGCAGCTCGTCGACAGGACGGATGGTCGCGGCCTCGAACGAGCCGATGGACGCCGAGGCGCCCTTGGCCAGGTTCACTGCGCCGTCGATGACGTCGCCGAGGACCGCCGACGCGGTCGGGAACCCGCCCGCACCGCGGCCGTAGAACATCAGGTCGCCGACGGCCTGGCCCTCGACGAACACGGCGTTGAACGAGTCGCGGACCGCGGCGAGCGGGTGCTCGTTGGGGACCATCGCCGGGTGGACGCGGACGGCCACGGAGCCGTCCTCGAAGCGCTCGGCGATCGCCAGGAGCTTGATGACGTAGCCGAGCCGGGCAGCGAACGCGATGTCGGTGTCGGTGATGTTGGAGATGCCCTCGTGGTAGACGTCGCCCGCCACGACCCCGGCGCCGAAGGCGATCGTGGCGATGATGGCGGCCTTGGCCCCGGCGTCGAAGCCCTCGACGTCGGCCGTCGGGTCACGCTCGGCGTAGCCCAGGCTCTGCGCCTCGGCCAGGGCCGCCGCGTAGGTCCAGCCCTCCTCGGCCATCTTGGTGAGGATGTAGTTGGTCGTCCCGTTGACGATGCCCATAACCCGGGAGACGTCCTCGCCAACGAGCGACTCGCGCAGCGGTCGCATGAGCGGGATGCCGCCGGCGACGGCGGCCTCGAACAGCAGGTCCACGCCCGCGGCCTCGGCCGCGGCGTACAGCTCGGCGCCGACGTTGGCGAGGAGCTCCTTGTTGGCCGTGACCACCGGCTTGCCGGCCTGCAGCGCGGCCAGGATCAGCGTGCGGGCCGGCTCGATGCCGCCGATGACCTCGACCACCAGGTCGACGTCGGGGTCGTCCACGACGGCGCGGGCGTCGGTGGTGAGCACCGACGGGTCTACGGCCACGTCGCGCTCCTTGGACGCAGACCGCACCGCGACCTTGGCGATGCGCAGGTCGATGCCCGTGCGCTGCTTGATCTGTCCACCACGCTCGGCAACGAGCTGCACGAGTGCCGCTCCCACGTTGCCGCAGCCCAGGAGGCCGACGTTCACCGTTCGTTCCACGGAGGCCACGCTACCGGTGCGTCCCGCAGCACCCTCAACCGGTTGCCCGGGCGGGTGACGTCAGCCCAGGTCGGTGGCGAGCAGGTCCTCGAGCGTCTCGCGGCGCACGACCTGGCGGGCCTCGCCGTCGCGGACGAACACGACGGCCGGGCGGAGCACCTTGTTGTAGTTGGAGCCCATCGAGTGGCCGTAGGCGCCGGTCACGGGCGTGGCCACCAGGTCGCCGACGTGCAGGTCGCCGGGGACGTGCCCCTCGCGCACCAGCAGGTCGCCCGACTCGCAGTGCTTGCCGACCAGGCGGATCGGCATCTCGCGCACGGCACCGACCGCACGGGGCAGGAACGTCTCGTAGCCGGAGCCGTAGAGCACCGGGCGGGGGTTGTCGCTCATGCCCCCGTCGACCGACACGTAGGTACGGACGCCGGGGATGAACTTGATGGTGCCGACCTCGTAGACGGTGAGCGCCGCGCTGGCTGCGATGGAACGACCGGGCTCGGCCGCGATCTCGGAGCGGATGCCGACGCTGCGGCACCCCTCGACGATCGCCGTGG
>CAJANQ010000579.1 GCA_903941145.1 uncultured Actinomycetes bacterium | reverse complement strand
GACGACCACGTGGTCGAGCCTCGCAACCTCTTCGAGGGCCGACTGCCGGCCAAGTACGCAGACCGGGCGCCCAGGGTCATCGAGAACGCCCTGGGCCAGGAGATGTGGCTGTTCGAGGGCGAGGAGTACCCGAACTTCGGGCTCAACGCCGTCGCCGGCCGTCCGCAGGAGGAGTTCGGCGTCGAGCCCACGACCTACGCCGCGATCCGCGAGGGCTGCTACGACGTCCACGCCCGCATCGCCGACATGGACGCCGGCGGCGTGCTCGGGTCCATGAGCTTCCCGTCCTGGCCGCAGTTCTGCGGCCAGGCGTTCACCAACTGCGCCGTGCGCACCGGCGACCACGAGTTCGCGCTCGCCGTGCTGCAGGCCTACAACGACTGGCACGTCGAGGACTGGTGCGGGGCCTACCCCGACCGGCTCATCCCGCTGGCCGTCGTCCCCTACTGGGACCCGGAGCTCATGGCGGCCGAGGTCTACCGCAACGCGGCGCGCGGCGTCCGGGCAGTGTCGTTCTCGGAGAACCCGCCCAAGCTGGGCAACCCGTTCCTGGGGTTCGAGGTGCCCAGCTTCCACTCCGAGCACTGGGACCCGTTCTGGCGGGCCTGCGAGGAGACGTCGACGGTCGTCTGCCTGCACATCGGCTCCTCGTCGAACGTGAAGATGACGTCGCTCGACGCGCCCTTCACCACGATGATGAACCTGCAGCCGACGGCAGTCATGGAGACGGCCGCGGACCTGTTGTGGTCGCGGGTGATCCGTGAGTTCCCCGGTGTGCGCATCGCGCTCAGCGAGGGCGGTCTGGGCTGGATCCCGTACCTGCTCGAGCGGGCCGACTACGTCCTGGACCGCCAGGGCGTCTGGACGGGGTCGACCTTCGGGGGCCGCCGCCCGTCCGAGGTGTTCCGCGAGCACTTCCTGGCGTGCTTCATCTCCGACTCTGCCGGGCTCGCGATGCTCGACCGGATCGGGGTCGACGCAGTGTGCGTGGAGGTCGACTACCCGCACTCCGACTCGTCGTGGCCGTACTCGCCGGAGCGTCTGGCGGAACAGATGGCCCACCTCTCCGCGGAGGACGTGGCCAAGATCACGCACCT
Organism: uncultured Actinomycetes bacterium; assembly: GCA_903941145.1. Taxonomy (GTDB): domain Bacteria; phylum Actinomycetota; class Acidimicrobiia; order Acidimicrobiales; family Microtrichaceae; genus CAJANQ01. The sequence continues at coordinate 2,219 of CAJANQ010000579.1, read as the reverse complement.
CAACGCGATGCAGCACTTCGGGTTCGACCCGTTCGCCACCCGCGACCCGTCGACCTGCACCGCAGCCGCGCTGCGGGCCAACGCGACCGGTGTGGACGTCGGTCCGCGTCCGGCGCCCGAGGGGTTCGTCCGGCCGTCCCGGCCACTGACGATGACCGACATGCTCAACGCCGCGTCGCACCCCATGCTCGACCAGCAGGCCGCCGACGAGGGTCTGGGCGGCGAGCCGGAGGAAGAAGGGGCCGACGCATGACCGCAACGACCGACGCTGCGTCCACCACCACCGACCTGGTGTTCGTCGACGCCGACGGCCACCTGCTCGAGCCGGCCTCGGCCATGGTCCCGTTCGCCCCTGAGGGCTTTGAGGACCGCGTGTGGCGCATCACCCCCGACGCCGACGGCAACGAGATCCTCACCATCGACGACATGGAGCCGATGGACACGGCCGTCATGGCGCTCGCCGGCACCGCCGGGGTCGACGAGGAGCTGCGCCGCAAGATGCACTCGGGCAGCTTCCGGTACTCCGACCTGCCCGACCACTGCTGGGACCCGCAGGCGCGGCTCAAGGTCCTGGACACCGACAACATCGCCCACTCGGTGCTGCACGCCACGATGCTGCTCGGGTTCCAGAGCCTGCGGACCCACGAGTTCGTGGCGGCGCAGTCGAGGACCTTCAACGACTGGCTCTCAGACCTGTGCTCGAAGGGTCAGGGCCGGCTCCACGGCGTGGCCAACCTGCCCCAGCGCGACCCGGAGGCCGCGGCCGCCGAGATTCGTCGGGTGGCGGACCTTCCCGGCATCGTCGGGGTCCAGATGCGGCCCAACCCGGCGGTCGAGGGGTACCACCTCAACCACGAGATGTACGACCCGATCTGGCAGGCCTGCTCCGACACCGGCCTGCCCATGGGGTTCCACCCGCTCCTTGCTGCCGACGTTCCCGGTGCCGTCCGTGGTCTGCACCTCAACCGGCTCGGCACCTCGGAGATCCCGGTCCAGGAGCAGGAGGACTTCGGCTCCGACAACATCTACTTCGCCCAGGCCGTCGGCAATCCCGCCGACATGATGAACACGATCATGTTCCTCACCGCTGGCGGCGTCCTGCAGCGGTTCCCCGAGCTGCGGACCGTGTTCCTCGAGTCCAACGGTGGCTGGATCGTTGCGCTGCTCGAGCGCCTGGACCACCACGCGCGTGTCTACGAGTGGGACGTCCCGTGGCTCAAGGGCGCCATGCCCTCGGAGTTCTTCCGTCGTCAGTGCTGGATCAGTTTCGACGCGGACGAGTCCACCCTGGCGTTCACCGCCCGCAACGAGATCGTGGGCGCCGACCGCATCGTCTGGGCGTCCGACTTCCCGCACCCCGACGCCAAGTACCCGGGCACGACCGCCGAGCTCGCCGAGACGATCTCGGAGCTCGACCCGGCCGACCAGTTCCGGATCGCCGGCGGGAACGCCGCGGAGCTGTACGGCATCGAGCTGGGCCAGGGCTGAGCCGGTGGGCGTCGCGGTCGAGGTCCTCGGTCGGGCGCTCTCGTCCAACAACGGCCGGATCCGCAGGGTGGACCCGGTCACGGCCAACCCGAGACCACTGGAGGCGGTGGCCTGGCACCAGCGACTTGCCGGCCGGTTCCCGGAGATCCGCAACGAGTGGGACGAGTTCGTGTCCGCCGGCGGCAGGCTGCCGCGCCTCGACGACGTGCTGACCGAGGACCAGGGCACCATCGGCGTCTGGCGGTCCGGCCTGCTGGTCTCCGACGGACGGCCGCGTTCGCCGCTGGCCGACGTGTTCCCCCTGACGGTCGCCGCCCTGGCCGGTGTGGACGGGCTCCGCTCCGCGCTCTGGTCCGTCCTCGAACCAGGCAGCGAGCTGCCCGAGCACTCGGGTCCCAACGCCGGGGTGCTCCGCTACCACCTAGGTGTCCGGTGTGGAGAGGACGCCGCACTGTCGGTCGGTGACGTGGTCGTGCCCTACCGCGACGGCCAGGGCGTCCTGTTCGACGACACCGCCCCGCACGCGGCATGGAACCGCGGTCCCGCCGACCGCGTGACGCTGTTCCTCGAGGTCTACCGGCCGCTCCCGCAGCCGGCCGCCGCGCTCAACCTGGGCGTGCAGAAGGTGCTCGGCCTGGACCACCGCTACCGGTCGGCGCCGGCCCGTGCCGCGGCATGGGACGCCGCGCTGAACCCGCGGCGCGCCGCCTCATGACCGGTCCGGTCGACCT
>CAJANQ010000578.1 GCA_903941145.1 uncultured Actinomycetes bacterium | reverse complement strand
GGGACGACGGCGAGCGCCTCGAGCAGCATGCCGTTCTCCTCGAGTGGCACCAGCGCGAGCGGGACAAGTCCGGACGTCCTGAGTATCCGCACCCACTTGCCGTCGTGCTGCCTCGACACACGGACGACGACGGATCCCGCAACGGGCACGTCCACCTCGAGAAAGTCCTCCGGGGGCGGAGCAGCGTCAGCCTCGGCGAAGTCCATGCTGAGGGCGGCCGGCGACATGTCGCCCTGCGACATGTACCGCGTTGCACGCAAGGATGCGGACCGGGCCACGGGTGGCCGGCCGACGAGGCCCCCGGCGTTGCCGGGGAGCTGCCCACCACCCAGGTGAAGGTCGACAAGGTCGGCTACACGCCGGAGCTGCATGTCGAGCGAGGGTCGCGCCCGCCGCGCCGCTGCCAAGAGGGAGCTGAACCGATAGAGCGGCTTCACGGCCCGGTTGCCAAAGCCGCTGAAGTCCTCCGGCTCAACGAGTCGTGCCACCCGGAACAGCTCGCCCTCGATCTGGTCGGCCGCCGGACCGAGCACGCTGGACATGGCCGGGTCCTCGGCTGCGTCAAGGAACTCCAGGCCCGCGGCCAGCCGGAGCAAGGGCGAGAGCGACTCGTCGGCCGACATGTCGGCAGCCAGAACCGCAGCCCCCAGTTCGCCCGCAGGCCCGCTGCGACCTGTGATCCGGGGGATCGACTGGGCCCACTGCCCCTGGGAGCCAGGCACCCGCGCCCTGAGTCGCTTGCCCAGCGGCTTTGCTGCACGCTGTGCATCGAGCTGCGCACAGGTCCAGTCGAACCGCTCTGGACCTAGGAGGTCGCGGACCAGCGACGACCGCTCGAGGTCGCCGTCCACCGCAAGTGAGACCAGCCGACCAGGATCGGCATGGTCGACCTCCAGCACGGTTCCGTCAGGGAGTTCGACTGCCGAGGTGCCGGCCGGCCCGAACGGCTGCCCGCGCAGCTCTGACCACCCGTCTCGGGAGGTGGCCTCCATCTCGTCGAGGTACACCGGTTCGTCCATCTTCAGACCTCCTTCCGGCGCGCATCGGCACCAGCGGCCTCGATGCGGTCACGGATCTTGGTCACTGAGCGGTTGCGTCGGCCCCGCTTGGTGTCCTTGCCGCCGCTGGGAAAGCAGTCGCGCACCCCGGCGAGCCACAGCGAGGGCCAACCAGTTGCCACCTCAGGGGCTGCACCCGCCTGGGGCCAAGGGAGTCCGACCGGACGCGAGTCCGGATGCATCACGAGGGTGAGGTAGGCGAGCGCAGCGCCGAGAAGCCAAGGCGGTCCGCCGCGCTGCTCAATGTGGAACCGGGTCGAGTCCTCGAGCGACGTCGAGCCGTGCGGCTCGGGATCTACGAGCGTGTCGACGTCGATGTCGTCGAGATGGAGCTTCCCTCGAGCGACGCGGCGCATGGTGTTGCGGACCACGATGCGGCCGTAGGCCCGGAAATTCTCATACCTTTTCCCGGGGTTTCGGGCCACGTGGCGCTCGATGTTGCGCCACACCTCCGCCTCAACGTCCTCGACCATCTCGGGGCCGGACGGAAGCCCAGCCCGCTGGAGCTCCCTCCGGACCACCTTGGTGCACCGCTCGCTCAGCGCCCACAGAATCAGGTCCTGCCCGTCGCCAGACAGGTCCGGCCCGTCGGCGGGCGCGTCACTCGTCATCGTCATGCTGCCTCCAGTTCCCACGGCGGCATTGTGGCAGGGAGGTGCGACAACCACCGCCCGGGTTTCTGGTGCCGGTCAATTCGTCGGAGAAATCTCGGGGCGGCACGGCCCCATCTCTCCGGGGCCTGCTCAGACAGGGCGTGAGGGTCGGACAGTCCGGCCCGGACGAGGAAGCAACATGACCACCCCCGACCCCAACGTCCCGGAGCAGGACGCCCCTGACGCGGGCGCCCCGACTCCCCCGTCGAAGATCTACGTCCTGCTGGACCGCTCCGGCTCCATGAGCCCGATGGTCGACGACGTCCT
>CAJANQ010000577.1 GCA_903941145.1 uncultured Actinomycetes bacterium | reverse complement strand
GGCTACGATGACGGTGGCGGCGGCATCATCCACCGGCACGTCCTTCGACTCGCCGCCACGGATCTTGAACTCGACCTTGCCCTCGGCGATGCCGCGGCCGCAGACCACGCGCAGCGGGATGCCGATCAGGTCCCAGTCCTTGAACTTCACTCCGGGCTTGGCGTCGCGGTCGTCGATGACGACTTCGATGCCGGCCTTTTGCAGCTTGGCGTAGATGTCCTGGGCAGCCTGCTCGACCGCGAGCCGGTGGGTGGCGGTGGCAGAGGGCGAGAGCAGGAGTAGCGACACCGGGCGGGTGGTGGCGATGGCGTGCAGCACCGGCCCCAGCTCGGCCGGCAGCACCGACTGGCCGAAGACAAACAGCCGCTGGGGAAGCGGGCGGGCACCGGCGTCGAGCGAGAGCTCGCCGCTCCGGATGAGCTCGAGCGCGGTGGCCAGACGCTGCGACGAGGTCTCGGCAACGCCGTACCGCTCGGCGATCCGGTCACGGACCGCCCGGAACAGCTCCGGCTGCCAAGTGCGGGACGGATCGAGCTGGGCGCCGTCTGGCCCCACGTTCCTGTTCGCGAGCCACTCGAGCAGCATCGCGGGACGGTGCACGGCGTAGCGGTCGAACAGCTCGGCGATGGGTGCCGCTCGGCCGGCCAGGGTGCCGCCGTCGGGACGGGTGAGCAGACGCCGGTCGAGCGTGGAGTCTGGGTCGGAGATCAGCTCGAGGATGGTCCAGACCAGCCGGTCGACCTGCCAAGGATCTACTTGGTCCGGGTCACCGCCCTGTTGCTCGCGGTAGGCGTCGAGGACGCGCCAGCGCAGCGCACCCGGCGAAGGGAACTCGATGTTGGCGGCCACGCCGTCGCGCGACGCCCCAGCACCGAGCCGCTGAGAGAGCTGCTGCTGCAGCCAGTTGCGCATGCCCAGGTTGGGGACCGTGACCCAGTCGGCCGCGAACGGGTCCACGGGACCCGCGGTGAGGCCGTCGACCAGCAGGTCGAGGAGGTCTTCGGGACGGTCGGCGACCGTGACACGCAGCACGGGAGAGAACCTACCGAGGGGGTGCGACACGAAATGTCGGACGACCGGCGGGTGCGCTGACCGGGGCGTGCACAGGACGCCGCACGGTACTGAGAGCCACCCTTCCCCTCCCACGGGTCACAGAGTGGCGTTACCCAACCACACATTCCAGGGTCCGTCACTAGGGACTAGTCCCCAGTAGCCCGGATCCCAGCACTGGGGCGGTGAACGGTGAAAACTTTCTTCGTTACGGCCGCAGCCGGACCACCCGCGCGCCGTGCGGGGGCACCTCGCCGAAGTCGGCCAGGCCGCCCCGGACGGGCACCACAGCACCGGTCCAGAACTCGACCAGCTCGCCGTCGTCGGCCAGCGAGGCCGGCAGCTGGCCCAACAGACCCGGGCGCCGCAGGTCCACGACGGTGCGCCGCGGCCGCTCCCCCATGTTGAGCACGCCGACGTCCAGGCCGTCGTCGCGGCGCGACACCACCAGCTCGGGCCGGGCCTGCTCGAACAGGTCGAGCACCTCGGGCCGGCCGCCGCTCAGATCGCGCACCTGCGCCACCATCCTCCGCCGCTCCGCCGGGAGCTTGTCCATGCGGTCGGAGAGCACGGCCATGCCGTCGGTGAGGCCGATCACCGTGGCGAGCGTCCGGACCTCCTCCAGGTCCATGCGCGTGCGGTTGTCGCGCACCATGAGGCAGTCCGGGTCGTTGAGCCACCAGCGGCCGTCGAGCACCGAGCGGGTGAGCGTGTTCACCACCGCGTTGCGGGTCGACACGCCGTGGCGGCCGCGGCCACCCACCCGGTCGATCGGGTTCGACCAGTACGGCGAGACGTCGGCGCCGATGCGCATGGCGTCGACCACGCCGACCGCCGGCCCCTGCGGGCACCCGCACCCGAGCAGGAACGACTCGTCCCCCGCGCCGGCACGCACTGCGTCCAGGCCCATCCGCAGCGAGCGCGCCCGCGTCACCGACATGTCGTGGCGCACGCCGGGCAGCGACGCGGCGTAGAGGAAGTCGAGCTTCTGGATCTGGTACCCCCAGTCCCGGATGGTGGCGGCCACGCCCTCGATGTGGGCCAGCACCGCCGGGTTGGTGGTGTCGAGCACCCGCATGGGCCGGGTCGACGACCACATGGGGTTGAGCAGCCCCATGATCGGCTTCCCCTTGGCGTTGCGGACCAGCCACTCCGGGTGTGCCCGGGCGGTGTCAGAGGCCGGGTCCACCAGGAACGGCGCCCACCAGATGCCGGCGTCGAACCCCTCGTCGTGGATCTGGCCGGCCACGGCAGCCATGCCGTCGGGGAACTTGGCGTTCGTGTCGAGCCAGTCGCCGATGGCCTCCTGGTGGCCGTCGTCGACCATC
>CAJANQ010000576.1 GCA_903941145.1 uncultured Actinomycetes bacterium | reverse complement strand
GACGCGCACCGCGCCGCCGCCCGAGGAGCCCTCGACGGTGGCGGCCGCGAGCTGCTCCTGCGCGGCAGCCATCTGCCCCTGCATGCTGGCCGCCATCTCCATCATGGAGCCCAGGTCCAGCCCGCCGAGCATGGCACCCAGGTCCGGGACCCCGGCGCCGCCCTCGACCAGCTCGCCCTCGGCCACCTCGGAGTCGAACGGTTCGCCGTCGTTGCTCATCAGAAGGGCTCCTGTTGGTCCTCGTCCACGAGCGTCGCGCCCGGGAACGCCTTGGTCAGCTTGTCGATGCCGGACACCGCGACGTCGGCCACCTCGAGGTCGTCGAGCTCGGCGATGATCTCGGACTCTGCGGCGGCCTCTTCAGCGGCGGCCGCGGCTGGCGTTGCAGCCGGGGCCACGCCACCGTCGCCCGCTTCGTCCTCGGTGATGAGCCGCACGGAGACCGGTCGGCCGAGCCGGCTGGTGAGCGCCTGCTCGACCGGCTCGCGGTACTTGTCGGCCCGGTCGCGGGTCGGTGGGTTCTCCAGGGCGAACACCACGGTGTCGCCCTCGGTGCGGACCACACGGCCGTGGGTGTAGAGCGCCTTGCCGACGCCCTTGAGCGCCGGGACCACCGACTCGCCGAAGAGCGCGACGACCCGCTCGACGTCGAGGTCGCCACCAGATGCGGCTGCAGCCACAGGGGTCGGAGCGGGGGCAGGAGCAGGAGCAGGCTCGGCGGCAGGAGCTGGAGCAGCAGCGGCCGGCGTGGCGGGAGCAGTTGCGGGCTCGGCCGCAGCCGGCGCAGAGGGTTCGGCAGCGACGGGTTCGGCGGCCGGCTCGGGGGCGGGCGTCCGGCCCGGGACCGGCGGCGGTCCACCAGCACGACCCTGTCGGCCGCGCATGGCACCGAGGGCCGGTCGGGCACCGGGCGTGGCCGGCGGCGCAGAGGGCGGGGCAGCCGCAGGCGTCGCAGGAGCACCGGCTTCGGGATCGGCCGGAGGCGCGGGATCGGCCGGAGGCGCGGGAGCAGCCGGCGCAGGTTCAGCCGGTGCGGGCGCGGCAGGAACCGGCGCGGCAGGAGGAGCCGATGCGGCCTGGGCCGCAGCGGCCTCTTCCCCACCCCGGGTCTTGGCCAGCGCGGCGCGTGCGCTCGCGGCGCCCGTGTGGCCGTCGCCCCGCGGGGCCGGTGCCGCAGCAGCGGAGGGAGCAGGCGCCGCAGCGCCACCCGGCGCGGCGACCGGCGCGCCGCCCTCGGCCAGGGCGGCCTCGAGCGCGGCCACGCGGGCGGCGAGTGCCTCGACGGACTGGTCCGCGCCCTGGGTCAGCCGGACGAGCGCGACCTCGAGCGGGATCCGTGGGTCGGCGGCCTGGCGCATCTCCACGAGTGCAGCGCCGACCGACTCCATGGTGCGGGTGATGGTGGCCGTGCCGAGACGCTGGGCCCAGTCGGCCAGGTAGCCCTGGTCGGCGTCGACGAGGTGCGGGACCTCGACGCCGAGCGACACCAGGAAGCAGTCGCGCAGCGAGGTCAGGAAGGCGTCACCGAGAACCCGTGGGTCGTGGCCCTGCGCGAGCGCGTCGGCCACCGCCGCGATGGCCGCACCCGGGTCCTTGTCGGCCACGGCCTGGTAGAGCTGCTCGACCGGCTCGGTGCGCACGACGACCCCGCCGGCGGCCACCACCTGGTCGAGTGCGGAGAGGGTGTCGCGCGCCGAGCCGCGACCCTGGCGGACCACCCACGACACGGCGTCGTCGTCGACCGTGAGTCCGGCATCGGCGACGACCCAGCGGACGTAGTCCTCGAGCTCGGTCGCGGTGAGCAGGCTGAACTCGAAGTGCTGTGTCCGGCTGCGGATGGTGGGCAGCACCTTGTGCGGGTCGGTGGTGGCCAGCACGAAGCACACCTGCTCGGGCGGCTCCTCGAGCGTCTTCAGCAGCGCGTTGGACGCGGCCGTGGACAGCATGTGGACCTCGTCGAGGATGTACACCTTGGTACGGCCCGGCGATCCGACGACCGACCGCTCGATCAGGTCGCGGATGGCCTCGACGCCGTTGTTGGACGCGGCGTCGAGCTCCATGAGGTCGAACGAGCGGCCGGCCTCGATCTCCAGACAGGCGTGGCACTCGCAGCACGGCTCGCCGTCGTGCAGGTTCTCGCAGTTGAGTGCCTTGGCCAGGATGCGGGCCGTGGACGTCTTGCCGGTGCCACGAGGGCCCGAGAACAAGTAGGCGTGGCCCTCGGTGCTGTTGGCCACCGCGTTGCGGAGTGCCCGCACGACGTGGTCCTGGCCGCGCAGCTGGGCGAAGTTCCGCGGTCGGTACCGCCGGTAGAGGGACTGCTGGGCCACGGGCCGCAGCCTAGAGGGTCTGTCCGACGCCCCTGACGGGTGCCGGCACGCCCCGCCGCGACAGCGAACCGGGGCAAAAAGTACGCACGACCTCAGGTGGCGGCCAGGCGATCTGCGGCACACAACAGGTTCCGCTGAGAGCTGCTGCCTTCCGGCCCTGACTCGGTTCACGGGCTGCCGTTGCACAGGACCCGGCCGCCGCCTGAGGTCGCGCGTACGCACACAGGCTAACTTCTCGCCCGGAGACGTGCGAGAGCGGCCGAATCGGCACGCTTGGAAAGCGTGTGTGGGGCAACCCACCGTGGGTTCGAATCCCACCGTCTCCGCCACGGCCGGCCGCCTCCTCGTGGGGCGGCCGCTGCCGTTGTGGGGCTCTGTGGCCGGTGCCCGCACCGGCGCTACCGTCCGCACATGCCACGACCCACCGACGGACCTGTGCTGCCCGCCCTCGACCTCCATGACGCGTGGATGGACCGGGCCCTCGACGAGGCCCGTGCCGCAGCCGCAGCCGGCGACGTCCCCGTGGGTGCCGTCGTGGTGCAGCTCAACGAGGACCGCACCGACGGCGTCCTCGTGGCCGCCCGCCACAACGAGCGCGAGCTCACCGGCGACCCCACCGCGCACGCCGAGGTGCTCGCCATCCGCCACGCCGCGCTGACGCTCGGCCGCTGGCGCCTCGACGACTGCCTGGTGGTCGTCACGCTGGAGCCGTGCCCCATGTGCGCCGGCGCGCTCTGGGCGTCACGGGTGGCCGGGGTGGTCTTCGGGGCCGACGACATGAAGGCCGGCGCCACCGGCTCGCTCTACCACCTGGGCCAGGACCCGAGGCTGAACCACGAGTTCGCCACCCGCCGCGGCGTGAAGGAGCACGAGTGCGCGGAGCTGCTCCGTTCCTATTTCGCCCAGCGTCGGGCAGGTGACTAGCGTCGTCTCCGGAGAGCTGCCAGAGCGGACGAATGGGACGGTCTCGAAAACCGTTGTGGTCGCAAGGCCACCGTGGGTTCGAATCCCACGCTCTCCGCCACACAGGGCCCCCGCTCGTCGGGGGCTCTGGCGCGTCGGGGGACACGTCCGGGGGATGGAATCCGCCGGAAAATTGTGCGACCCTCGCGCCCGTGCACAGGGGGACAGGCATGACTCGGACCACACGACGGAACCGCGCACTCGTGGCGGGCGGACTGGCGGCGCTCGTGCTGCTCGCCGGCTCCTGCACCACACCGCCTGCACCGACGACGACCGACCCGGGGACGTCGACCGAGCTGCTCCCGCTGACGGCCACCCGCGGCACCGACGCTGCGCTCTACGACTCGGCCGGCCGACAGGTGACCCTCCGGGGTGCCAACTTCAACCAGCTCGGTGACTACTTCGTCACCGACCCCCGACTGCCCGCCGTGGCAACGCTGGACGAGGCCGACTGGGACGACGCCCAGGCCTACGGGTTCAACGTCGTACGGCTGGTCACGACCTGGTCGGCGTGGGAGCCCGAGCGAGACCAGATCGACGAGGCCTACGCCCAGCGCGTGGTCGACGCCGTCGAGCAGGCCAACGCACACGGCATGTACGTCCTGGTCGACCTGCACCAGGACGCCTGGTCCAAGTTCGTCTACTCCCCTGCGGACCACCCCTGCCCGGCCGGCTGGCAGCGCACCCGCGGCTGGGACGGCGCCCCGGAGTGGGCCACGTTCACCGACGGCAGGGAGACGTGCTCGCCCGACGGGAAACGAGAGACCCCGCCCGCCGTCCAGCAGGCCTGGGACAACTTCTACGGCAACCGTGAGGGCGTCCGGGACGAGTTCGCAGAGCTCTGGGGCTACATCGGCGGCCTCTTCGCCGGGAACCCCGGCGTGGCCGGCTTCGACCTGCTGAACGAGCCCGGTGTGGGGTCGTCGGTCGACCAGGCGACCGCCGGCCTGGCGTTGGCCTACGACGACGCCATCCGGCAGATCCGTCAGGCCGAGCGCACGTTCGCACCCGGTGCGCCGACCCACGCAGCGTTCGTGGAGCCGCTCTTCGGCGGGTTCCCGCTCATCCCCTTCGACTTCTCCATGGACACCAACGTGGTGTTCGCCCCGCACACCTACGCGGAGTCGTTCGACGACATCGCAGGGTTCCTGGACTTCTCGCTCAACGCCTACGGCACCGCCGGGCGCACCGCCTACCGGGCACCGGTGTTCCTGGGCGAGTACGGCGCCTACCGCAGCAGCGAGTTCAACGAGGCGTGGGCCGCTCGCGTGCACCGGCTGGTCGACGCCAACCTCTTTGCCGGCGACACCTGGTGGCAGTGGGAGCAGGCCTGCGGCGACCCGCACAACACGTTCTTCCCCATGCCGGAGGACGAGGTGCAGCGCCGGCTCCCCAGCTGTGCCGACGCCCGGTCCACCCAGGCATGTCCGACGCGGCCGTACCCGCGGGCCGTGCCGGGGCGGCTGACCTCGATCGACGCGTCGGTGTGCGGGCCTGGTCCGCTCACCGTGACCGGGACGACCGACGTCCAGAGCACTGCTGACCTGTGGTTCCCGACCAGCTCGACCACCGAGCCCACGGTGACCGGTGACGGCATCGGTGCCGTCACGGCGCAGCAGCAGGACGGCGGCTGGCGGTTGTTCGTGAGCGTGAGCGGCAGCTACCGCATCAGCGTCGGCTGACCGCCTACAGCACGCCGCCCAGCACCAGCCCCGCGGCGAG
>CAJANQ010000575.1 GCA_903941145.1 uncultured Actinomycetes bacterium | reverse complement strand
GTCGGCCGGGCAGACTGGGTGCATGGGAACGACCGACACCTCTGCCCTCGACACCGCCAAGTACGTGGCCCTCACCACCTTCCGTCGCAGCGGCGAGCCGGTAGTGACCCCGGTCTGGACGGTGCAGCACGGCGACGGCTGGGCCTGCACGACCGGGCCCGAGTCCTTCAAGGTCAAGCGGCTCCGCAACGACCCCCGCATCGAGGTCGCACCCTGTGACGTGCGCGGGAAGGTGGGCGACGGTGCCCCCCGGTTCGTGGGCACCGGCCGGGTCGTGACCGACCGCGAGGAGTTCACCCAGATCAGCCGGGCCGTCTCCAAGAAGTACTGGATCTTCTCGACGCTCATGGACGTGTGGGAGAAGGTCGCCAGCCTGTTCCGCTCCCGGGAGACCGAGGGCGCCGTGGCCTGGACCGTCGACGGTCCCGCCTGAGGCCGCTGCCAGCCGGCAGCAACTTTCTCCGGGGCCGGACGGCCCCATCTCCCCGCCCCTGACTCAGTAGGGGTGGAGCAGGCGTGGTGCGCCTCGCCGACCGGTGGTCCTGCCACCTGTTCGGCAGCCGTGTCACACCCTTCCCCGACACTGGGGGCTCCAGCGGAGAAGAAGGAAGCACTGCCATGGACATCGCACTACTGAAGGGTCTCGCCGTCGGCGCACCCACCACGCACAACGGGGTCACCGTGTTCCCCGTCCTCGGAGGGGCCAAGGTCCCTGACGGGATCTCGATCGGGTCCGAGGGCATCACGGTCTCGGAGCTCGAGTCGGCCGAGGTGCCCACGCTCCTGGTCACCAACACCACGGACCTGCCCATCCTGCTGCTCGAGGGCGAGGTCCTCGAGGGCGGCCAGCAGACCCGGACGCTCAACGTGTCGGTCCTGGTCCCGGCCGGCACCTCGCTCGAGGTGCCCGTGACCTGCGTCGAGGCGGGCCGCTGGCGTGGTGACCGCTCGTTCATCAGGACCCGTTACAACGCGTCCCGTCAGGTCCGTCGGGCCAAGCACGAGGGCGTGTTCGAGAACGTGCGCAGGTCGTCGGCCTACAAGATGTCGGACCAGCGTGCGGTGTGGGGCCAGGTGGACCTGAGCCTCGACATGCACGCCGCATTGTCCTCGACCTCCTCGTTCGAGGCGGCCCAGGCCGCTGCGTTCGAGGACGACGAGGAGCGCCAGCAGGCGACGGAGGAGCTGATCAAGGCCGGGCCGGCCGACGACCAGACCGGTGTCGTGGTCGCAGTGGGCGGCAAGGTCGTCTCGGCCGAGGTCTTCGGCTCGCCCGAGCTGCTCAAGGCCCGCTGGGAGCAGATCGTCCGCTCGCTCATGTTCGAGTCGGGCCTCGCCGACGCCGCCGACAGCACGACCGCCGACGCGGAGGCGTTCCTGCAGCAGCTGGCCCAGGCCGAGGTCGTCCCTGCGCCCGGTGTCGGCATCGGCGAGGAGCGGCACCTCCAGTCCGACGACCTGGTGGCCCAGGCGCTCGTCCTCGACGACGCACTGGTGCACGCCAGCGTCTTCGCCCGCGTCGGCTGAGCCGACAGGGCACCAGGTCACCCCGGAAGGGTGGAGGCGTGGCCGGGGCCGTGGGACATCCTGCGGTTCCGGCCGACGTTCCTCGACCGCTCGGTTCCCGACGCGGCCGCGGGTGTGGTCAGATGGGGGGATGTACCAGGGCCTCCTCCTCTTCGCCATTTCCGGCGTGCTGCTCGTCGTTGCGTACCTCGTGATCCTCGACCGTCGGAAGCAGTACCAGGAGACGGTCCCGCCGGAGGACCTCCTCACCGACGAGGAGTTCCGCAAGTTCGAGTACGGCGACGACTTCTGAGGCCTCCGGCCTCGAGCTGTCCAGCTGGCGTCGCCGCCGGACGGCCCGCCGGTACCGTGCGTCCATGACCTTGCGTTCGTCCACGTCCGTCCGTCGTCTGGCCCTGGCCCCGCTGCTCGTGCTGGCCGTGGCCGTGGTCGGCTGCAGCTCCTCGAAGGACGAGGCGTCGACCACCACGACCGCCAAGGCCGCCACGTCGACCACCACCACGTCGTCTGTGTCGACCACCGAGGCCCCCGCCACGACGGCGGCCGCCGACGGCGTGCCGGCGCTCGGTCCCAACGAGCTGGGCAAGATCAAGGTCGGCCAGACCCAGGAAGAGCTCGAAGCGACCGGCCAGACCGGTCCCGTCGGCCCGGGCTGCGAGGCCGCCGGTCCCAACGCCGAGGCCGCCGACCTGAAGGTCCCCGGCACGACGCCCGACCAGCTCACCGGCGCCGTGCTGCTCGACGAGGACGTCGTGAGTGGCATCACCATCTCCGAGGGCCGCACCGTCGAGGGGCTCACGATCGGCACCAAGATCGACGACGCCACCAAGCTGTTGGAGGCCGCCGGCTACACCCTCGAGCCCGACGACGGCACGGGCGACATGTTCGGCGTGGTCATCGCGCAGTTCACCAAGGGCGGCGAGCCCGTCTACGGCCTGGTCGCCGAGAAGTTCTCCAAGAAGGTGACGTCGATCTCGACCCCGTCCGTCGCCATCTGCGAGTAGCGCGGCACCGTCCCGGATGGCGGCCCCAGGGGCCGTGTCACACCCCTCCCCGACACTGTCGGCTCCGTCACACGTCTGGAGCCGCCATGTCTGCCACCGTCCTCATCGTCGCCCTTGTCGCCCTGGTCGTGGGCGCCGTCCTCGGGCTGCTGGTCGGCCGAGCCGGCGGTGGCGCGTCCGAGGACCGCTTCCGGCGCCTGGCCAACGACGCCCTCACCGCCAACAACGAGCAGTTCCTCCAGGTCGCGGAGCAGCGGCTGGGCCAGTTCCAGCAGGGGGCGGCGGCCGACCTGGCGACCAAGGAGCAGGCCGTGAAGGCCATGGTCGACCCGGTGTCCCAGAAGCTCGGCGAGCTCGACCAGAAGCTGGCCCAGATGGACCGCGAGCGCACGGCGGTCACCACCACGCTCGACAACCTGCAGCAGACCGCTGCCGACCTCGCTGGCCACACCACCCGCCTGTCCACGGCACTGCGCGACGTCCGCACCCGCGGGTCGTGGGGCGAGGTGCAGCTCCGCCGCGTGGTGGAGCTCGCCGGGATGGTCGAGCACTGCGACTTCTCCGAGCAGAAGTCGTTCAACGGCGACGACGGCCGTTCCCGTCCCGACATGGTCGTGCACCTCCCTGCCGGCCGGACCGTGGTGGTGGACTCCAAGGTCCCGCTCGACGCCTTCATGGACGCCACCGAGATGGACGACCCCGAACAGCGGGCCGCCCGCATGAAGGACCACGCCAAGGCGCTCGACCACCACGTGGTCGCGCTGGCCGGCCGCCGCTACGACGACGTCGTCGACGGCTCCATCGACCTGGTCGTGATGTTCGTCCCCGGCGAGGCCTTCCTGGTCGAGGCGTTCGAGGCCGACCCGTCGCTCTTCGAGCGCGCCATCACCAAGGGCGTGTTCCTCTCGTCGCCGGCCACGCTCGTCGCGCTCCTCAAGTCGGTCGCCTACGGGTGGCGCGAGTCCCGGCTGACCGAGAACTCCGAGGAGATCGCCCGGCTCGGCGCCGAGCTGCACAACCGGGTCGGCACCATGGCCGACCACCTGGCCAGGCTGGGCCGGGGCATCGCGACCACGACCAAGGCGTTCAACGACGCCGTCGGCAGCTTCGAGGGGTCCGTCACCGTGACCACGCGGAAGTTCGAGGAGCTCGGGGCCAAGAGCGGCCGTGAGGTCAAGGCGCTCGAGCCCCTCACCGACGCAGTTCGAGAGGTGAGGGCGACCGCACCGGCGCTGGTCCTCCCGTCGGTCACCGACCCTGCCGACGTGGACCCGGCCGACGACGCCCTCGTGCTGGGTCAGTAGCCTCGGCGCCGTGACCGGCTCCGTCCTGCAGACCTTCCCGCTCGGCTTCCAGTGGCCGACCGTCGACCCGTTCCTCTTCTGCGCGCACCACGACGACGCGTACCCGGCGGGTGACGGCGCACTGGCCCCGGCCGAGTCGCTCGCCGGCAGGGACATCGGCCAGGACTTCTCGTCCAAGGACGGCTGGTCGATGTACCACGGGTCGTCGGTGCCCGGGTTCCCGCAGCACCCGCACCGCGGGTTCGAGACGGTGACGCTCGTGCGCAAGGGCCTGTGCGACCACTCCGACTCGCTCGGGGCGCTCGCCCGGTTCGGCCAGGGTGACGTGCAGTGGGTGACCGCCGGAGCGGGGATCGTCCACTCCGAGATGTTCCCCCTGCTGTCGACCGACGGCGGCAACCCGCTCGAGCTGTTCCAGATCTGGTTGAACCTCCCGGCCGCCGACAAGATGGCCGCACCCCACTTCACGATGCTGTGGGGGAGCCAGATCCCCCAGGTCCAGACCGTCGACGGGTCGGGCCGCACGACCACGGTGACGGTGGTGGCGGGCGCCTACGGCGACGCCGTACCGCCGCCGCCTCCCCCCGAGAGCTGGGCCTCGGACCCGCACGGCGACGTCGCCATCTGGGTGCTCACGCTCGAGCCCGGTGCGCGCACCACGCTGCCTGCCGCAGCAGGACCTGACACCCTTCGGGTCCTCTACCCGTTCGAGGGGCCTGCGCTCACCGTCGACGGCGAGGAGCTCCCGCTCCGCCACGGCGCCGTGGTCCGGTGCCTCGACGCCGTCGAGCTGGTGGCCGGCGACGGCTCGCCAGAGCAGGAGGGTCCGGTCGAGGTGCTCGTGCTCCAGGGCCGGCCCATCGGCGAGCCCGTCGCCCGCTACGGACCGTTCGTCATGAACACCGAGGACGAGATCCGCCAGGCGTTCGACGACTACCGCCGCACCGAGTTCGGCGGCTGGCCCTGGCCCGAGGACGGCCCCGCACATGGCCACGACCCGCAGCGGTTCGCCCGCTACCCCGACGGCCGCACCGAGCCGGCCCCGGGCTGACCCGCAGCCGCGCCGGTCTGTGACGTCGGACCGTCGACCGGCCGTGGGTCGGTTGGTACCGTCGGCCCATGGCTGAGATCACGGCGTTCACCCCTGACGACGCAGCGGCGGTGGACCACTTCCGCACCCACGGCTGGGTGCTGGTCGACACGCTCGACGACGCCGGTGTGGCCGAGCTCCGGTCCTGGGTCGACGAGGTCGCGTCGTGGCCGGACCACGACGGCGACTGGCTGCATTACCGGGAAATGACCGACGACGGCCCCAAGCTCTGCCGCAGCGAGAACTTCACCCCGTTCCACCCCGGCCTGCGCTCGCTGCTGGCCCAGGGCCAGATGGTCGACGTCGCCTCGGCGCTCGTGGGGGAGCAGGCGGTCCTCTACAAGGAGAAGGTCAACTACAAGCTGCCCGGCGGTGCCGGGTACGCGCCGCACCAGGACGCCCCGGCCTACCCGTTCATCGCGAGCCACGTGTCGTGCATGGTTGCGGTCGACGACGCCACGGTCGAGAACGGCTGCCTCGAGGTGGTCTCGGGAGCGCATGCCGAGGTCCTGCCCATGGACGCCGGCGGCTGCATCGCCCCCGAGGTGGTCGAGTCGTTCGAGTGGGTGGCCGCACCGGTCCGGGCCGGCCAGACGCTCTGGTTCCACTCCCGGACCCCGCACCGGAGCGGCCCCAACTCCTCGGCGCGGGCCCGGCGGGCGCTCTACCCGACCTACAACGCGCTGGCCGAGGGCGACCTGCGCGACGACTACTACCGGGAGAAGCTCGAGCGGTTCGCCGCCGGCGACGGCCGGGCCGACGGGCTCGTCCAGGTGTCGCTGATCGACGACTTCCAGGGCCGGCCGGTCTGATGGGTGCCACCAACGCCCCTGACGGCCAGGCCGCGTCGGTCGACGAGGTCCTGGGGCTCTACCGCTCGTACGCCAACGACCGTTACGACGAGGACATCACCCAACTCGACCACGCGCTGCAGACCGCCGCACTGGCACGGTCCGAGGGCGCCGACGACGCGCTCGTCGCTGCGGCGCTCCTCCACGACGTCGGCCACCTGCTCGACCTTGCCCAGCACGGGCAGCGGAGCACCTCGACGGAGGACCTTGGCCACGAGGGCCGCGGCGCCAGGTACCTGGCCGCGCTGTTCCCGCCCTCGGTGACCGGACCGATCGCCCTGCACGTTCGGGCCAAGCGGTACCGCTGCGCCGTCGACCCGGAGTACCACGACGGCCTCTCGGACGGTTCTCGCGCCTCGCTCGTGCTCCAGGGCGGCCCGATGTCGGTCGCAGAGGCCCAGGCCTTCGCAGCCAGCCCGTCGTCGGCCTCGGCGGTGGACCTTCGCCGATGGGACGACGGGGGCAAGGTCGACGGGATCGAGGTGCCGGCCCTCGACGACTACCGGCCGCTCCTCGAGTCGCTCGCCGGCGGCTGAGCAATTTCCTTGCGGACGCCACTTTCCCTCGCCGGGGCGGCCGCGGGCAGTTACGGTTCGGAGGTGAGAGGAAACGCGACTGCCCGGAGGCTCCAGGTCGGCGCCCTCGTCGCGGCCGCGCTGTCCCTCGTCCTCGCGGCGTGCACCTCGGCCCCTCCTCCGGGCGGCGCCGGCACCGGCACCGGCGGCAGCCCAGGGCCCACCACGTTCTCGCTCGTCGTCCTGGGCGACTCGCTCTCCTCGGCACCCGAGCTCATCGCCGCCAAGTCCCGTTGGCACGACCTG
>CAJANQ010000574.1 GCA_903941145.1 uncultured Actinomycetes bacterium | reverse complement strand
GCGGTCGAGCCGGCGTCGTGCCCGTCGCTCACCAAGGGCGTCTACACCTACGACTTCGGCGACACCGGCGGCATGACCCCGCTCGTGAAGATGCACACGCTGGGCCACGACTTCATCCCGGACCCGATCCACGCCGGTGGCCTCCGCTACCACGGCATGGCCCCGCTGATCTCCCACATCTACGACCTGGGCCTGATCGAGGCCACCTCCAAGCCCCAGTCGGAGTGCTTCGCGGCCGGCGTCCAGTTCGCCCGGACCGAGGGCATCGTCCCGGCACCCGAGCCGACCCACGCCCTTGCCGTCGCCATCGAAGAGGCGCTGGCGTGCAAGGAGTCCGGCGAGGAGAAGGTCATCCTCACGGCGCTCTGCGGCCACGGCATGCTCGACATGGCGTCCTACACGGCGTACTTCGAGGGGAAGCTCGAGGACTACGACTACCCCGAGGACAAGGTCGCTGCGGCCATGGCCAACATCCCGCAGGTCTGACCCGAACGCATGACCACCGTCGCCCGGGACCTGCTCGAAGAAGCCGTCGGCTGGGCGCGCGCGGCCGGTGAGCTCACGCTCGCCTGGTTCCGCAGCGCCGAGCTCGGCGTCGACCGCAAGGGCGACGGCTCACCCGTCACCGCCGCGGACAAGGCCGCCGAGCGCTTCCTGCGCGAGGCCATCTCGGCCGCGTACCCGGACGACTCGATCAGGGGCGAGGAGGAGGACGACGTCGTGGGCACGTCCGGCCGTTGCTGGGTCATCGACCCGATCGACGGCACCAAGGCGTTCACGCACGGCGTCGGCCTCTACTCCAACCTGCTCTACCTCGAGGACGAGCACGGCCCGGCCATCGGCATCATCAACCTGCCGGCCCTGGGCGAGACCGTGTACGCCGGGCGGGGCCTCGGCTGCTTCCTCAACGGGCAGCCCTGCAGCGTCTCCGACCGCGAGAAGGTCACCGGCTCGTACCTGTCGACCACCTGGTTCGCCGAGTGGTCCCAGGAACAGTTCGCCAACGTTGCCGACGCCCAGCTCCAGCTGCGCACCTGGGGCGACGCCTACGGCTACGCCCTCGTGGCCTCCGGCCGCATCGAGGCGATGTACGACCCGGCCCTGGCCTGGTGGGACATCGCCGCGCTGCTCGTCGTGATCCCCGAGGCAGGCGGCACCATTACCTCGGCCACGGGCGGACCGGCGGAGGTGCCCGTCGAGGGCGGGCACGAGTACGTGTACTCGGCCATCGCCAGCAACGGTCGTTTCCACGACCAGCTGGTCGCACTGCTCAACCCCTGACTCCTGAAATCTGGCTGATGTCGATCGACAACCGAACGACATCAACCAGATTTTGGAGTGAGGGACTGGGTCAGACGGCGCCGGCGAGGAGCTCGGCGAGGGCCTGGTCCATCTGGTCGGGCTCGCCGATCCGGTCGTCCCAGTTGCGGGCGTTGCCGATGGCCTCGGCGTAACGGGTCCGGCGGCGTTCGACGAGGGTGACGTCGACCACCGTCTGGTCGTCCTCCGGCCGGTACTGGCGCTCGATCCCGTCCTTGAGCATGGCGAGCGCCTCGGACCGCATCTGCGAGATCCGGGACTCGGTGACTCCAAGGAACCGGGCCAGGTCCTCGGAGTTGCGCTCCTCGAGGAAGTAGCCGACCACGACCAGCCGGTGCCGCTCGGGCAGGAGGGCGACGGCGTCACGAAGGTAGGCGTGCAGCTCACGGTCCTCGAGCTGGACCGACGGCTCCACCATGGTCCGGTCCTCGATGACGTCGAGGAGCGTCAGGTCCTCGTCGCCGGAGTCCACCGCCATGTGCTCGAACGCCAGGACGACCGAACGGAAGAGCCGCTCACGGAGCGAGTCGAGCTCCTCACGGGACATGCCGAGCGCCGAGGCGGTCTCGTCGGCCGACGGCGCTCGGCCGAGACGGGTCGAGAGGTCGTGCTCGACGGCGTCGAGCTGACGGGCCAGCAGCCGGACCGAGCGGGGGGCCCAGTCGGCGGCCCGGACGGCGTCGATGATGGCGCCACGGATGCGCTGGGCGGCGAACCGGTTGAACGGCACTCCGCGGGAGTCCTCGAACCTGCGGGCCGCCTCGACCAGACCGAGCGCCCCGGCGCGGGCCAGCTCGTCACGGTCGACGTGGCGGGGGAAGTTCACCGCCACCTGGAAGACCACGTGGTTCACGAGGTCCAGATGGTCCTCGATCAGCGCCGCAACCTCGGCCGGAGTCCTGGTGGCCGCGACATCCTCAGTCGTGCTGTCGGTGCTGCGGACCTTGCTCTCGGTCCGTGGTCGCTTGGTGGAGCCGTTCGTGTCGCCCATGTCGATTCCCTCTCGTCGCCGTCGCCTATCGGCTCAGGGGGTATCGGCACGCGCGCGCGGGCAACTTGAGCAATTTCTCGAGAAATTTCCAAAAGTTCCCAAAATCCGCGCCACTACTGGGAAGTAGGCCCGGAATCGCTCAGTTGCAGCAGGTCTATCGGCCCGCCGGGCGACCACATTGAGCCGAAATCCAAAGTTTCTGACGGACGGGCTCAGGACCCGCCGTGGAACCGGGCGGCACGGACCCCACGCCGGGCCAGCTCGGCCAGGAGCGGCACGGTGTCGTGCACTGCGGCCAGGCCCGAGGCCCCGGGCGGGAGCCCGACCACCACGTCGGTCGCGACCACCGCAGCGAGGGCCGATGCCACGATCCCTGGGCGGTCGAACACGCCGTGCACGATCGTCTCCTTGCCGCCGGCCACCTCGCCGCGGACCTCGACGCGCAGCGCGCCCGGTCCACCTTCGGCCGGCGGTGGCAGCAGCACCGGCAGCGGGGCCAGGGCCCGATCACGGCGCGATGCGGCGAGTCGAGACGTCACCCGGGTGACCCCCGGGAACGCCGGCACCAGCAAGTACGGGTCGGCCAGCGACGCCCGGAAGCAGTCGCGTGCGCCGACCGGGTCCGGGAACCAGCACAGCTCGCGGCCCGAGAACCCGGGCCGCCGGACGTACGCCCCGTCTCGCCAGTCGACCGCGCCGCCTCGCAGCGCCCGCAGACGCTGGCGGGCGCAGGCCGGGCCGGCCACGCCGTCCCTGGCCACGTGGACCTCGTCGACTGAGTCGAGCTGCGCTGCAGAGTGACGGGCCAGCACGCAGCTGAGTCCCGGCGCCATGGCAACACCGACGACCAGCGCCACGCCGGCGTCGCGGGCTGCGCCCGAGAGCGCCAGGAGTGCCTCGACGTCGTCCGGGTCGTCGCCGACCACCACGACGTGCCGCCCCTGCCGGACCGCGTCCTCGACCACGGCGACCTGCGCGCCCTGCTCACGGGCCACGACGACCACGCCGACGTCGTCGGGCAGGGCAGGGAGCGCGTCGGCCCGGACGGTGGACACACGGGAGCCGTAGATCGGCGAGAGCTCACGGAGGCGGTCCTCGCGACGCGACACCAGCACCACGCCGTCGTTGGTGGGCTGGCCGTCGGCACCGGGACCGATCAGCTCCCGGACGGTGCGGGCCCCGACGATGCCGGCGCCGACCACGGCCACACGGCCGCGGCCATCAGGCAGCGTCACGTGAGGTCCTGGCCCTCGAGCTCGCGCCAGCCGCCCTGCTGGGGCGGGGTGGCGTCCGTACCGCGCAGGCGGACGATGCCGGCGATCACGCCGCCGATGGCCACTGCCACCACTGCTCGACGCAGACCGCGCACGGCTCCTCCTCGGACCCTGCAGCGCATGCTGCAGGAGAAGTGGGGCTAGCTGGAGTCGAACCAGCGACCTCACCCTTATCAGGGGTGCGCTCTAACCAACTGAGCTATAGCCCCGCTGTTCCAGCCACGACCGGACGGGACGGTGAGCGTACCCGAGTGCGACCTAGTGACGGCAAGACGGCGCACCGTGCACGGCACGGCCGGACGGCGAGGCGTCAGCTGCCGGAGACGGGACGGGCGGTCTCTTCCTCGATGACCGTGACCCAGACGCCGCCGATGATGTCGCTCACCAGGTTGAACACCAGGGTGGCGACCGTGGTGAAGACCGCCATGCCAAGGAAGACGAGCAGCGTCACCAGGCCGAACTGGCGGAACAGGAACGTCCCGTCGAGCTGCCAGTCCTGCAGGGAGAGCGACGAGTTCACGAACTCCTCGATGCTCCCGATGGCGCCCGAGTTGCGGCCCACCGTCCAGAGGATCACGGCCGCGATCATCACCGTGAGCCACATGCTGAGCGCGACCAGGGTCGAGAGCTTGAGCATGGACCAGGGGTCGATGTGGCGGACGAGCCGCTTGACCTTGCGGGCCTCGAACCGCTGACCCTTGGTCGGGGTAGTGGCTGCCGTAGCAACGGCAGGGCCCACCTCGTCACCAGAGGTGTCGGGCTCGGCCGTTGCAGTCACAGGGCTCACCCTACCGTCCGCCACCCAGCGGACCGGGGTCCGTCAACCCGGAATGACCAGTTGTCCGTCCGTGTCGGGAGCGGCCGCCGCCACCGCGGTGGTACGGCCGATCCGCACGGTCACGGTGCGCCGGCCTGCAGGCTGTCCCTCGAGGTGGACCACCGTCGCAGCCGACGCAGCGGCAACCCGTCGCGCACCTTCCTCGTCAGCCGTGACCGCGGCCAGTGCGACCAGGTCGGCGACCGCGTCGGCCCGAGCCCGGTCCACCGCTGCGGCGCCCAGCCGACCCAGCCCCAGGGCCAGCAGGGCCGTCACCGCGAGCAGGGCCGCGACAAGGACGGTGGCGGCACCCTCCTCGGAGGAGGGCCGGCTCACTCCTCGGAGCCGCCCTCGTCGGAGTCGTCGGCGCCTGCGCCGACGGTCGCGAGCTCCGCGCCCTCGGCCGCCTCGTCGCCGGCGACCACCACCGTGACCGCTGCGACATTGGCCTCACCGACGGCCATGACCCGGACGCCCTGGGACTGTCGGCCCGTGGTCCGGATGGTGGTGACACCGGTCCGGATGACAATGCCGGCGTCGCTCACCAGCAGGATCTGGTCGTCCTCGGCGACGAGCAGGGCGGTGACGACCTGGCCGGTCTTCTCGGTCACGTCGTGCGACCGCACGCCCTGGCCACCGCGGCCCATGGTCCGGTAGGTGTCCGGGAGGGTGCGCTTGCCGTAGCCGTTCTCGGTGATCGTCAGCAGGTGCTTGGACTCGTCGACGACGTCGGCGGCCATCACCCGGTCGTCGCCCAGGAGTCGGATGCCCCGCACGCCGCCGGCGTTGCGGCCCATCTCGCGCACGCCGCCCTTGGACTTGGGCCGGCCGTCCTCGTCGAGCTTCTGGTTGCCGTCCTCGTCCAGGTCGGGCTGGGCGGCCTCGTTGAAGCGGATCCCCTTGCCGTTCCGGGTCACCAGGAGGATCTCGTCCTCGCCGGAGGTGCGGAGCACACGGACCAGCTCGTCGTCGTCACGCAGGTTGATGGCGATGAGGCCGGCGCGCAGGTTGGTGTCGTAGGCGGCCATGAGGGTCTTCTTGACCACTCCCTTGGCCGTCACGAACAGCAGGTACTTGGCCTGCTCGTAGTCCTGGGCCGCGATGACCGACTGGATGGTCTCGCCCTCCTGGAGCTGCAGCAGGTTCACGATCGCAGTGCCGCGGCTGGTGCGCTCGCCGCGGGGGACGCGGTACGCCTTGAGCCGGTAGACCCGCCCACGGTTGGTGAAGAACAGCAGGTACGACTTGTTGGTC